>NZ_BPRD01000287.1 GCF_022179745.1 Methylorubrum podarium | reverse complement strand
AGCAGCGCGTAGCCGACGCCGCCGACCAGCGTGGCGAGCCCGGTGAAGGCCATGCGCTGCAGGCCCGGCGCGGGTTGCCATTCGTCGGAGGTGGCATCGGCCTTGCCGTGATCGTGGCCGCTCCCCCCGTGGGCCGGCACGATCAGCGCGGCGAAGGGGGCATCGGAAGACGGCGCGAGGGCGGCGTGCGCGCCCTCGCCCTCGTAGGTCTCCGCCTGGAGGATCAGCGGGGAGGTCAGCGCGAGCTGCAGGCCCGTCGCGACGACGGACGCGAGGAAGCCGGCGACGAGGGCCGCCGACAGCAATCGGGTGATCATGGAACCGCTTGAAGCCGCTGGAACGCGCGCGCTCAGTGGCAGGGGAAGTTCTGCGCGTGGCGGAAATCGTGCGCCGCGTTGTGCAGCATCGTCGCCGGGGCGAAGCCCGCCACGAAGACGAGACCGAGGCCGAGGAAGGCGGCGACGAGGAGCGCGCGGGCGCCCTCGGCCGAGCGGGTGGCGGCCTGGGTCTGAAGGGTCGCTGTCGTCATCGGGTCACGGGCTCCGGCCGCCCCACCGGCGGCGTTCGAGGACACAAAAAGCGTTCGGACGGCAGGTCTCCTGGCTCGCGGCTGGTGTCGCGCCTGCCGCCTTCCCGGATCGCCCGGTGGCTCGTGGCAGGAGCTCGCCGCTCACAGTTGCGGGGGCAGCCGCGGAATCGAGGTTTTTTCAAAAACCTCTCACCGCATTCCCTTTTCACCCCGTCGCCGGGGCACCGTCACCGGGCGGTCATAGCCTGATGCGGGCGGACGCACAACGTGCCGCGCACCGACTGACGGATCACGACGCGATCACCGCAGGGCCCACAGGAAGGCCGCGACCGCCGCCAGACCGAGCCCGCTGCGGACCGCGTGCAGCCGGATCCACCGCCGCATCAGCGGCGCCACGGCGGGATCGCTCTCCGCCGTGGCGAGCAGGGCGCGGTTGGTCGGCATGATCGCCAGCAGGGTGTAGGGCCAGTTGGCCAGCGCGAGCGCCGCCCGGAGCCCCCATCGCGGATCGCCCGTTCCTGTCCAGGCGAGCAGGCCGAGCGCGGTGGCGGCCAGCGCCAGCCCGCCCTGCATCCGCGTCGCCCGCCGATAGCTCGGGCGCCATTGCCGCAACTGGCAGCCCGGATCGAGGACCAGCCGGGCCGGATGCTCCACGAAGCCGACATAGAGCGCCGCGCCGGCGAAGGCCGCCGCCGCGACGAGGGCGAGTTCACCGATCAGCATCGTGGTCTCCCGGAAGTTCGCAAGCGCGCTCGCCGATGGTCCGCACCAGGGCCCGTGCCGCCTCGAGCGCCGCGGGGTCGAGATCGCGGGCGAGCGCCGCCGCCCAGGGGGCCTGCCGCGCCGCCGCCGCCGCGTAGGCGTCCCGGCCCGCGGGCGTGAGGAGGACGAGGCGGGCGCGGCGGTGGTGGGGGTTGTCGGCGAAGGTGACGAGGCCGTCGGTCGCCAGTTCGTTGACCGTCCGCTGCACGCCCTGGCGCGTCATGCCCATGTCGCGGGCGATGCGGGCGACCGGCAGGGGCTGCGCGGCGAGCGCGACGGCGCCGAGCACCTGCCAGCGGGCGCTGGTAAGGCCGAGATCGCCGACCAGACGGTCACCGGCGGCCAGCAGCGCGCCTCCGGAGCGGAAGATCTCCAGCACCAGGGCGGTCGCGGCGTCCGCAGCTTCGTTCGTCGTCGATAACATGACAACACATTGTCCATTCGACAGTATATTGTCAACGTGCGGCCTTTGACGCCGGAGCGGCGCCTGGGGCAAAGGGGGCGGATGCTTCAGGCCGCCCCCCGGATGACCCTGGTGCTCGGCGGCGCGCGCTCCGGCAAGAGCGCCTATGCCGAGCGGCTGATCGAGGCCTGCCCGGCGCCCTGGCTCTACATCGCCACGGCGCAGGCCTGGGACGACGAGATGCGCGCCCGCATCCACGAGCACCGGGCGCGGCGCTCGGACGCGTGGCGCACCCTCGACGTGCCGGCGGCCCTGCCGGAGGCGGTGGCCGCCTCGACCGGGCCGGTCCTGGTCGATTGCCTCACGCTCTGGCTCACCAACCTGCTTCTGGCGGAGGCCGATCTCGACGCGGCCACCGAGGCCCTGGCGCGGGCCTGCGCCGCGGCGCCGGGCCCGCTGGTGCTGGTGGCCAACGAGGTCGGCCTCGGCATCGTGCCGGACAACGCGCTGGCCCGCCGTTTTCGCGATGCGGCCGGGCGGCTGCACCAGCGCCTCGCCCGCGACGCCGACCGGGTCGTGCTCACCGTCGCCGGCCTGCCGCTGACGGTCAAACCCTCACGAGAGAATCCCGCATGAGCGATGACGACAGCCGCCACCGCGAAAAAATGGCCAAGCGCAAGGCGGTGCAGGACGCCGAGGTCGCCTCCAAGAAGATCGAGAAGGGCCTGCTGATCGTCCATACCGGCCCCGGCAAGGGCAAGACGACGGCCGCGCTCGGCCTCGTGCTGCGGATGCTCGGGCGCGGCCACCGGGTCGGGGTGGTGCAGTTCATCAAGGGCGCCTGGGACACCGGCGAGGCCCGCGCGCTGAAACAGTTCGGCGACCGGATCGCCTGGCACGCGCTCGGCGAGGGCTTCACCTGGGAGACGCAGGACAAGGCCCGCGACATCGCCGCCTGCCGCAACGCCTGGGACACGGCGAAGACGCTGATGGCGGACGAGAGGATCCGCCTGCTCGTCCTCGACGAACTGAACATCGCCCTGCGCTACGACTATCTCGATCTCGACGCGGTGCTCGCCGACCTCGCCGCGCGGCGCCCCGACCTCCACGTCGTCGTGACCGGCCGCAACGCCAAGCCGGCCCTGATCGAGGCCGCCGACCTCGTCACCGAGATGGGCAGCGTGAAGCACCATTTTTCGGCGGGGGTGAAGGCGCAGGAGGGGATCGAGTTCTGAGGGGGGCGTCTGGTCTCGTGATTCTGCGGTCCGAACCCGATCAGGTCGATGGTGCGACGGGTTGCTGAGGGTGGTTTGCGGATCGACAGCTTCCGCTTGGTGTCAGGCGAAAGCAGATCTTCGCTTTCAGGCGCATCTACAGGCTTCTCTTCCCTCGCCGGTCGATCAGAACGGTCTGCTGCCAACGGCTCGGGGCTTTATCGGCGCGATGGATGCAGCCCGCCCAGCAGCATGGCCGCTTCTTTCCCTCGAATAGTTCGTCTCTCATCCGCTCGATGCGGCGTCGGCGTGTCGTCGGCTGCTTCGCGTCTTCGACCCAGCAGATGAACTCGTTTCTCCCAAGCGGCGTCAGGCTCGCCCAAAGCTCGAGGGCGTTCGCGTCCGACTGTAATGCCGCTTGCAGGTCTTCAGCAGCCTCGTGGACGGTCCCGTGCAGGAAATCAGTCACCACGAAGCTCCCCGCGTCGCGACACCCCCCGATCTAACACGGGTTGGTAAAATTCCGCTTTCAAGGTTGCTCGCTGGACGATCGGTCGTCCACTTTGGGTCGCAAGCATCCCCTTGTATAGTCAAACTGAATGGGTCTGAACTCCGGGAGCCCGCCATGGACATCCGCCCGATCCGCACGGACGCCGACCTGACCGAGGCCCTGCAGGAGATCGACCGGCTGTGGGGCGCCCCCGTGGGAACGCCGGAGGGCGACAAGCTCGACGTGCTGGCGACTCTCGCGGAAGCCTACGAGCGGGCGCATCATCCGGTGCCGGAGGGCGACCCCGTCGAGATCCTCCATTTCGCCATCGGCGAGATGGGACGCTCGCAAGCCGAGTTGGCCGAGCTTCTCGGCTCGCGCCCGCACGCCTCCGAGATCCTCAACCGCAAGCGCCCGCTCAGCCTGGAGCAGATCCGGCGGATCGCCGAGGCGTGGCGGCTGCCGATCGCCGCCCTGGCGAAACCCTAGACCATCGTCCGGGAGATCTGATCCAGGACGATGTTCCAGGGTCTTGTCTTCGCATCGTCTTTTTCCGAAAGCCGGTGACCACCTTTCGGGACGATGCTCGATCGCCTCGACCGGGACGCGGCCAGAGCCGCGCCCCGTCCTCCAAACAATCAGTACTCGATGATGTCTTCGAGCGCGTAGTGCTTCACCGTCTTGCGGTTGGCGATCAGCTCGTCGATCGTCGGCTCGCCCTTCATGGCGCGGGCGATGGCGAGCTTCGTCGCCTCGTAGTTGGTGCGGTAGAGGTCCTTGCGGTCGAGGTTCTCGTCCTTGGCGCAGCGCTCGTCGAGCCAGATCGTGATGATCATGCACAGCTCGTCGAGATCGGCCTTCGGCAGGATGCCCTCGATCACGCAATCGACGATCGCGTCGCCGGTGGCCGCCTGGACCACGCCGCCGAGAAGCTCGGCGTACTCGGCGGTGTGGATCGTGACCTTGGTGGTCATGATCGTGGAGGGGCGCACGAGCTGGTTGAGGTCGCGCACCACGAACATGCGGGTATGGCCCTGGACCTGCCCGAGCATGCCGGCGAAGGCGTGGCCCACGGGGCCGCGGGTGGAGCCGATCAGCACCTCTGGCATCGCGTCGGTGAACTGCCCCTCGGCGGCGAGCACCGTCGCCTCGCCGGTGCGGAACCAGATCTCGGACATGTCGGTCATCCCTCAGGTGTCGTGTGATGGCGCGCCCGGCGGGCGGTCGGCGCGCAGACACCATCCCCGGCCACGCGCGTCAATCGCCGACCGACCACTCGTCGGTTCCGTGACAGCCCTTTGCCCGCCCCGCGCCGTCCCCCTGGTCTGCCATCCGAAAATCGCTCATGTCAGGAGCGCGCGAGACCGAAAGGACCGATTCGATGAGCGAGCCCGGCAAGGGCAGCAGGGGCGGCGGGCGAGGCGGCGAGAGAGCGGGCCGGGAGGCGGGCTGGAGCCTGTCCGCCACGGCGGAGGGCGAGGGCGTGCGCCTGGAACTGGGCCTGCCCGATCTCGGCGGCCGCCCCGTCACCGCGGTGATCCGCCTCGACCGGGGGGAGGCGCGGGCCTTCGCCCGGGCGCTGCTGGCCGCGGCGGGCGACGCGACCGAGCGGACCTTCTTCGGCCCGCAAGACACCTGACACGGTTTCCGGTTGATTCCTTCGGTGCTGCTTCCCGTCATTCCGGGGCGCCGAAGGCGAACCCGGACCCGAAGGGGCGCGCCGGAGGCGTGCAATCCACGACTGGCCTGAACGCCCTGTTCCAGCCGCGCATCACGGGTGGATCCCGGGTTCCGCTGCGCGGCCCCGGGATGACGGGAGTGGGGCTGAACCGAAGCGATTAACCGGAAACGGTATGACACGCGGCCCGAGCGCGCTCCCGATCAGCGCTGCGTGCGCCGTCCGGGCAGGCGCGGCACCACCGTCCCGCGCGCCTCCACCGGCGCGTCGCAGGCGTAGGAGAACTCGGTCTGCAGGTCGCTGAACACGGTCTCGCCGGTGATCCGACAATCCTCGCGCACGGTCTCGTCGAGATAGGTGCGCGCCGCGGTGCGGAAGCGCGCGGCGCGCGTTTCGGCCGGGGGACGGCCCGCGCCGACCCGGCCGACATCGCAGCCCGTCACCTCGCGCAGAGTGTTCGACACCACCAGCACCCGGCGGCGCTGGCGGTTGTCGTAGATCTCGTAGGGCTCGTTGCAGCCGATCGTGACGACCTGCGGCACCTGGGAGACGTAGGTCTGGGAGATGTAGCCGAAGCCGGTACAGCCCGAGACGGAAAGGCTGGCACCCAGCGCGAGCGGAAGCGCGAGTCGCCGAATAGTCGTCGCCATCTGCCGCCTCATCCACGCGCCATCGTCCGCCCGTAAAAGGGCGGGAACCGGCGCATTGAAACAGTCCAGCTTGCCCGGTCAAGCCGGCCGGCCCGAGATCGCCCCTGCGCCGGCCTGCGCCGTCGGTCCCGATCCGCGCGGTGCCGCCCGCGCGGTGCGGCCGATATGCCCCGCAGTCGGCCGAAATCGGCCGCACGTTCGAGGGCGCAAGATAGTCCTTCATGTTCGGACGGGCCCTGCGGAAGCAAAACCGTCGGCGGCACGAAATATACGGATCATTATTCCGTTGACCGGGCGCGCTCGACGCGGCGACATTGACGTGCGGTCCGGCCTCGACTGCGCTCATCCGAAACAACCGCCCGAGCGGGGCGGATCTTCGGCGGGCGAAAGCGACGGCGGACGGCCCCAACCTTCCCGAACCCGTCCTGCCGGGGCCCCCGCGGCTCCGGACGATCTCGGCTGCCCGATCCGGAGCCTGTCCCGTGCTGCGCAAATCCGCCCTCCTGCTCGCCGTCGCCGCGGGCCTCCTCGCCCCGACGGGCCTCTCCGCCGCGCCGGACCCGGCGGCCAAGGACAGCGCGACGAAGCCGGACGCGACCCACAAAAATCCCCTCGTCTCGACCGAGTGGCTGGAGAAGAACCTCGATGCCCGGAACCTCCGGATCGTCGAGGTCAGCGTCGAGCCGGGCGTGTTCGAGCGCGGCCACATCCCGGGCGCCCAGAACGTCGTCTGGCACACCGATCTCGTCGAGACGGTGAGCCGCGACATCGCCGGGCCGGACAAGTTCACGGCGCTGGCCCGGCGCCTCGGCATCGACCGGGACACGACGGTGGTGCTCTACGGCGACAACAACAACTGGTTCGCCGCCTGGGGCGCCTGGGTGCTCGCCCAGTACGGCCTCGTCGACACCGTCAAGCTCCTCGATGGCGGGCGCAAGAAGTGGGAGGCCGAGAAGCGTCCCCTCGACACCCGCACCGCCGAGGTCGCGCCCTCGGCCTTCACCGCGCAGGCGCCCTCGCCGAAGCTGCGGGCGCGCTTCGCCGACGTGCTGGCGGTGGCCCGGAAGGAGCGCGACGAGCAGATCCTCGACATCCGCTCGCCCGACGAGTTCAGCGGCAAGGTCATCGCGCCCCCCGGCATCCAGGAACTGGCGATCCGCGCGGGCCACATCCCCGGCTCGGTCAACATCCCCTGGGCCAAGGCGGTGAACCCGGACGGCACCCTGAAATCCAGGGAGGAGCTGAGGGCGCTCTACGCCGCGGCCGGCATCGACGGCTCGAAGCCGATCATCACCTCCTGCCGCATCGGCGAGCGGTCGAGCCATTCCTGGTTCGTCCTGAGCCGCATCCTCGGCTACGACGCCCGCAACTACGACGGCTCCTGGACCGAGTACGGCAACGCGGTGGGCGTGCCGGTGGTCAACCTCGCCGGCACCGTCTGGGGCGGCAAGTGAGGACGACGCGGTGAGGGCTGCCCATCCGGGAGAGGCGCTGCCTCTCCCGACCCGAAGCGTGGGTGCGCCCCTCGCCGCGGGCATCGCCGCACTCATCGCCGCCGGGCTCGCGGCGGCGGCCTGGCGCCTCTCGGGCGAGCCCGGCGGCACGCGGCTCGCCCTGTCGCTCGTCTTCGGCGCGCTGTTCGGCTTCGTGCTCCAGCGCAGCCGCTTCTGCTTCTACTGCCAGTGGCGCGACTGTCTGGTCGCGGGCGATCCGAGGGGGATGCTCGGCATCCTGGCGGCCCTCGCGGCGGGCGCGGCGGGCTACGCCGTGGTGCTCGGCGCCTGGATGCCGGACCCGTCGGGCAGCCGCCTGCCGCCGGACGCGCATATCGGCCCGGTCGGGCCGGTCCTGGTCCTGGCCGGGCTCAGTTTCGGGGCCGGCATGGCGATCTCGGGCTCCTGCATCAGCGCCCATCTCTACCGCCTCGGCGAGGGCTCGCCGACGGCGCCCTTCGCGCTTCTCGGCACCGGGCTCGGCTTCGTCCTCGGCTTCCTGAGCTGGAACCCGCTCTACCTCGCCAGCCTCTCCGAGGCGCCGGTGCCGTGGCTGCCGCGCCATCTCGGCTACGGCCCGAGTCTCGCCCTGTCGCTGGCCCTGCTCGCGGCCCTGGCCTGGCCGCTCCTGCGCCGGCTGCCCGCACCGGAGCCGCCGGCCCGGCTCGACCCGTTCCGCGCCGTGTTCGTGACGCGCTGGCCGGTCTGGCTCGGGGGCCTCGCGATCGGGGCGCTCGGGACGCTCGCCTATCTCCGGGTCGGCCCGCTCGGCGTCACCGCGGAGATCGGCGGCCGCTCGCGGCAGGCGGCGGGGGCGCTCGGCCTGCTGCCGGACCGGCTGGAGGGGCTCGACACCTTCCGCGGCTGCGCCACGGCGGTGCGCGACGCGATCCTCACGCCCAACGGACTCTTCGTCGGCGGCCTCGTCCTCGCCGCCTTGGCCGCCGCGCTCGTCGCCGGCCAGTTCCGGCCCGCCCTGCCGACTCCGGGACAGGTCGTGCGCGGCCTGACCGGCGGCGTGCTGCTCGGCTGGGGCGCGATGACGGGGCTCGGCTGCAGCGTCGGCACGCTGCTCTCCGGCATCATGGCCGGCGCCGTCTCGGGCTGGGTCTTCGGCGTCGCGATGTTCGCCAGTGCGGCGGGGACGCTGTGGCTGGGGCGGCGCCTGGGCCTGCTCGCCTGACGGAGCACGGGTCGCTCTTCCGTTCCCGGCCCCGATCCGCGATCATCCGGGAATGACCTGGGAAGACGTCCTCGCCGTCGGCCTGGCGCTGCCGGAGATGGAGGCCTCGACCTCCTACGGCACGCCCGCGCCGAAGCTGCGCGGCAAGCTGGTGACCCGCCTGCGGCCCGAGGACGACAGTCTCGTCCTCCTCGGCGTGCCGCCGGACGAGCGCGACATGCTGAGGGCGGCCGATCCCGCGACCTTCCACGTCACGCCCCATTACGAGGGGCACGCGATCGTCCTCGCCCGGCTGGCGGCCCTGGAGCCGGAGCGGCTCCGGCCGTTCCTCCTGCGCCGCTGGCGGGCGGTGGCGCCGAAGCGCCTCGTCGCGCGCTTCGAAGCCGCGCAAGGCCAGGCGTAACGAACCCCGTCCTCGCGACGAGGCGCCGACCGGTGCGCTCCTCGGAGTCAGACCTCGTCGGCCCACGGCGCGCGTCCAACCTTTCTTGCCGCGGCGGAAAGACGAGAACCGCGGGTGAAACCTGAAATGGATCCCGATCAACCGATCGTTCACGGATCTCGTCGCTCTATGGCCGGCGACGCCGCCGTGGCGATCATTGTCGAAATGGCCGGGGTTCGATGCGCGTCCGAAGTCTCTTCGTCTCGTGCATGGCGGCCGTCGGCCTCGTCGCGGCGGGCTCGAGCTCTTTCATCGCGTGGCAGGAATGGCAGCGCTGGTCGCAGGCCGACGAAGCGCGCCAGCTCGTCGAGGTCCTGGGCGAGGTCGCCCGCTTCAACGAGCGCCTCGCGCTCGAACGCGGCTCCTACAACCAGCTCCTGCTCTCCGACCGGGCCGAACAGCAGGCGATCCTGGCTTCGGCCGAGGCGAACCGCAAGGCGACCGAGGCCGTCACCGGGCGGATCATGGGCGCCGTCGCCGCGCTGCCGTCCGACAAGCGGGCCGGACTCGAGCGCGCCCTGCTGCCGACGATCCGCCAGCTCGACGAGACCCGTTCGGCCGCCGACCGCGAGATCGCCAAGCCGCTGAAGGAGCGCGACGAGCAGGCGGCGAAGACCTTCCAGAAGGCCCTGATCGCGATCGTCGCGCAGAACGCGAAGACGCTCGGCACGATGGAGATCGACGTCACCCGGAAGAACCCGGACATCGCCCGCGCGGTGCCGGTCGTCAGCCTCGCGATGGAGCTGCGCGACATCGGCGGCAGCCGCTCGATCTGGTTCAGCCAGTACGCGGGCGCGAAGCAGCGCTTCTCGCCGGGCCTGATCGTCCAGATCCACGAGATGAACGGCCGGATCGAGCAGGCATGGCAGCGGCTGCAGCGCAGCGTGCTGCAGGTCGAGACGGAAGGGCCCCTGATCGACGCCCTCACGCTGGTGGAGCGCAGCTTCATCGCCGATCCGGGCCAGGTGATCGCACGGATGTTCGCGGCCGGCCGCGACGGAACCGAGCCTCCGATGAGCCTCGTCGAGTGGCGGCCGCACACCACCAGCATGCTCCAGTCGATCCTCACCGTCCGGGACGCCGCCCTGCGATCGGCGCTCGCCACGGCCGACGAAACGATCGCCTCGGCCCTGTACCGTCTCATCGCGGCGGGCGCGGCCGTGCTCCTCGTCGTCCTCTGCACCTTCGGCATCGTGGTGTTCCTCACGCGCCGTGTCGTGCAGCCGCTGGCCTCGCTGGCACGGACCATCACGCGGCTCGTCGAGGGCGCGCGGGACGTCGTGGTGCCCGGAACCGAGCGCCGCGACGAGATCGGCGAGATCGCCCGCGCGGTGGACGTGCTCAAGGCCCACGGTGCCGAGGCGGAGCGGCTGCGGGGCGAGCGCGAGAGCCTGCGGCAGAACGCCGAGGCGGAGCGGCGCCAGAGCCTGGAGCGGACGGCGGACCAGTTCGGCAGCTCGGTCGGCGGCATCGTCGGGCAGGTCGCCACGGCGGCGGGTTCGTTCGAGGCGCAGGCCACGAGCCTCGCCGGCACGGCCCGGGAAGCCGACCTGCGCTCGGCGGAAGCCGCACGGCTCTCGCGCTCGGCCTCGCAGAACATCGAGGCCGTGGCGGCGGCGGCCGAGGAACTCTCGGCCTCGATCGATCAGATCCGCGAGCAGGCGCGGGGATCCTCCGCGGCGGCCTCCGAGGCGGCGCGGGAGGCCTCCTCGACGGAAGCCAAGGTCACCGATCTCGGCGCCGCGGCGGCACGAATCAGCGAGGTACTCGGCCTCATCCGCGGGGTGGCGGAACAGACGAACCTGCTGGCGCTCAACGCCACGATCGAGGCGGCCCGCGCCGGCGCCGCCGGCAAGGGCTTCGCCGTCGTCGCCTCGGAGGTGAAGGCGCTGGCGGGCCAGTCCGCCCGGGCCACCGACGAGATCGCGGCGCATATCGGCTCGGTGCGCGTGGCGACGACGGAGACGGTGCAGGCCATCGCCAACATCACGCAGGCGATCCGGCGCGCCAACGGCATGGCGGAAGCGATCGCCTACGCCATCGACGAGCAATCGACGGCGACCCAGGAGATCGCGCGCAACATCGCGGCGGCCTCGCAGGGCATGCGTCTGGCGACCGGCGAGATCGAGTCGGTCATCGACGCCTCCAGCGCCACCGGGCGGGCGGCGGACATGGTCCTGCAGGACGCCATCGCCCTGAACGGGCAATCGACCCAGCTCCGGAGTTCCGTCCACCACTTCGTCGGTTCGATCCGGGCCTGACGCGCCGGCCCCGGGCGACCGGCCGGAGCGCGTTTTTGACATCTCCGGATCGCGGAAAACGCGCCAAGCTTCTGATTTTCCGCATGTTCTTCACGCGAGCCGGCACCCGCCCCGCTCGACAATGCTCTAGCCCCGCGAAATGATCTCGCGAATGCGCAGGCCCAGGGTCTCGACCACGAACGGCTTGGTCAGCACCGCCATGCCGGGCTCCAGCTGGCCGTTGCCGACCGCCGCGTTCTCGGCATAGCCGGTGATGAACAGCACCTTGAGATCGGGGCGCGAGACGCGGGCGGCGTCGGCCATCTGGCGGCCGTTCATGCCGCCGGGCAGGCCGACATCGGAGATGAGCAGGTCGATGCGCACGTCCGATTGCAGGACCTTCAGGCCGGCGGCCGCGTCGGCCGCCTCGATCGCGGTGTAGCCGAGATCCTCCAGCACCTCCGTCACCAGCATCCGCACGGTCGGCTCGTCGTCCACCACGAGCACCGTCTCGCCCTGCTCGGCCCGGGGCGCGTCCACCAGGGATCCGAGCGGATCGGGTTCCTCGGCCTCGCCGTGGAACCGCGGCAGGTAGAGGCAGACGGTCGTGCCCTCGCCGGGCTCGGAATAGATCCGGACCTGCCCGCCGGTCTGCTTGGCGAAGCCGTAGATCATCGACAGGCCGAGACCCGTGCCCTGGCCGGTGGGCTTCGTCGTGAAGAACGGATCGAACGCCTTGGCCCGCACGTCCGGGGTCATGCCGGTGCCGGTGTCGGTGACGCAGAGCGACAGGTACGGGCCCGGCGGCATGTCGTGCTGGCGCGCGGCCGCCGCGTCGAGCCGCTTGTTGGCGGTCTCGATGGTGATGCGCCCGCCCTCCGGCATGGCGTCGCGGGCGTTGATGCAGAGGTTCAGGAGCGCGTTCTCGAGCTGCGGCGGGTCGACCAGGGAGGGCCAGAGCCCGGCCGCGCCCACCACCTCGATGGTGATGGTGGGGCCGACCGTGCGGCGGATCAGATCCTCCATGCCCTTCACCAGCCGGTTCACGTCGGTCGGCCGCGGGTCCAGCGTCTGGCGGCGGGAGAAGGCGAGCAGGCGGTGGGTCAGCGCGGCGGCGCGCTTGGCCGCTCCCTGCGCGGCGCCCATGTAGCGGTCGACGTCCTTCAGCCGGCCCTGGGCGATGCGGGTCTGCATCAGCTCCAGGCTGCCCGAGATGCCGGCGAGCAGGTTGTTGAAGTCGTG
>NZ_BPRD01000286.1 GCF_022179745.1 Methylorubrum podarium | reverse complement strand
GCCATGCGCAGGGCGATCACCGATTGCGCCTCGAAGGCGAGCAGGGTCGTGTCGAGACCGAGCTTCCACCACGTCGCGAACATCGAAGAGATCCTCTGGTCACCACGCGGCCTCGCCCGGAGCGGCCCAGGCGCCGCAGCCGAAGAAGGTCAAGATCAGCCTCGGCGGCTCCGCCGCCAAGGGCCGCAGCTTCGATTGAGCGCCGAGGCCCCGCCGGCCGCCCCGACGGGCGGCGGCCGGACGGCGACGCTCGATCCCGTGTCTCGATCTTGTGTCTTTGCCTCGTTCCCGGGCGCGGCCATAGGCAGGCGTGGCTTGCCGTGACCGCTCCGGGCGAGGCCGCGTGGTGACCAGAGGATCTCTTCGATGTTCGCGACGTGGTGGAAGCTCGGTCTCGACACGACCCTGCTCGCCTTCGAGGCGCAATCGGTGATCGCCCTGCGCATGGCCAAGCTCGCGGCCGGCGGCACCGCCGCGCAGGTGGAGGCGCAGCGCATGGTGAGCGAGAAGGTGCTCGCGGCCGGCGAGGCGGCGATGCAGCTCGCCACGGGAGCCTCCCACGGTGCGGTGGTGGCCGGCTACCGCCGCAAGGTGCGGGCGAACCACCGCCGCCTCTCCCGCGGTGCGAAACGCGGTTAACCGGCCCTTAACCATGAACTTCCATCGTTCGACCTCACGTCGGACGATTCCGGGAGAGATACATGGTGCTGTGCGAGACCAGCGTGCGCGAGCGCGCCTATTACATCTGGGAAGGCGAGGGCCGGGTGTTCGGCCGGGCCGAGGCCCACTGGCTGCAGGCCGAGGCCGAGCTGCGGCACGCCCCGAAGGCCGCGACGATCGAGGCCGAGGCGGCCAAGGCCGCCAAGCCCCGCGCCAGCCGCGCCAAGGCTGCTGAAAGGGCTCCTGCCGAGGTGCTGGCGGGCGTCGCCAAGGCCGCCAAGGCTGCGACGAAGACGTCGACCAAGGCTGCCGAGAAGCCCGCCGCCAAGGTGGCGAAGGCTGCGGCCAAGACCGATGCCAAGTCCGGTGCCAAGACCGATGCCAAGGCCCCCTCGAAGTCGGCGGCGAAGGCCAAGCCGGCCGCCGGCCGGGCCAAGCCCCGCGCCGGAGCCGAGGCGGTCGTCCTCCACTGAGCCGCGCCACCGAAAGGAACGCGGTTCGAGAGCCCGCCGTCCCCCGGGGACGGCGGGCTTCGCTTTTTCGGAAGGGCGGGACCGGCGGGGCGAGGGCGCGGGGAAGAGGGAACGGGGGGCCGGCTCGGCCGTTTCCCTTCGCGCTCCGCGGGCGGGGCGTCCCCGGTTGATCCGACGTTTCGGAAAAGGACACGCGATGCGCGCGCTGATGGGACGAGGGGCCGCTGCCGTCTTCCTCGGCACGATGCTGGTCTCGGGCGCCGCCGCGGCGGGTCCGCTGCGGGCGGGCGAGTCGTTCTACGCCGGTCCCGCCGTCCCGGCGGTGAGCGGCCGGGCACCGTGGAATGCGCCCTGGCAATACGATTCGGGCAGCGACAACGACCGGCGCCCCGAACTGCCCTACTACCAGCAGGGCGGCGGCCAGCAGACCGGCGGACCGGCCCGCAACCTCCTGCCCGACGACGGCCTCCACCTCTTCCCGCGCTGAGAGCCGCCTCCCGGATGTCGGCTCGCATCAAGGCCGTGGTGTTCGACATCGACGGCACGCTGCTCGATAGCGTCGACCTGCACGCCCGCGCCTGGGTCGAGGCCTTCGCCCATTTCGGGATCCGGACGGAGGAGGCGGACGTCCGCCGCCAGATCGGCAAGGGCGGCGACCAGCTGCTGCCGGTCTTCGTCGACGAGGCGCGGCTCGCCCGCGAGGGTGAGGCGATCGAATCCTACCGCTCGGACCTGTTCAAGCGGACCTATCTCGCGCAGGCCAAGCCGTTCCCGGCGGTGCGCGCCCTGCTCAGCCATGTGCGCGATGCAGGCCAGACCGTCGCCCTCGCTTCCTCGGGCAAGGCCGACGAGGTCGAGAACTACCAGAAGATCCTCGGCATCACCGATCTCGTTGACGTGGTCACGACCTCGGACGACGCCGACCGCTCCAAGCCCCATCCCGACATCTTCGAGGCGGTGCTGGGCAAGCTCCCCGGCCTCCCCAAGGAGAGGGTGATGGTGGTCGGCGACACGCCCTACGACGCGCAAGCGGCTGCGCGCGCTGGACTTTCCACCATCGGCGTCCTGTGCGGCGGCTTTCCGGAGGCCGAATTGTCGGCCGCCGGCTGCGTCGCGATCTACCGCGATCCGCAGGATCTGCTCGACGGCTACACGCGCTCGCCCCTCGCCTGACGCCGGCCCTTTGATGAGCCGGCGTCAAAAAGCTGTGAGGGACCCTCGGCGCCGTCCAAGAAAGCGCTAACTGCGAGCCGGCAAACCTATGGCCTTGTGATTTGGAACCGTTTAAGAGCGCGCCCCGCGGGGGGCGAGCCCGCTTCGGATTCGACGCATGCAGACCACGGCCGAGACGCTCATGACGACCTCGAAATCCCTGCAGCAGCAGGTCGCCGAGGCTATCGAGGACCGGGCGCTGCCGATCAGCCGGCTCCTGCGCCTGATGTGGGCCCTCGATGCCGACCGCAGTGCCGCCAACCAGAACCTGCGGGCTCAGCTCCGCGCCCGGATCGGTGCCCCGCTGAGCGCCTGATCTTTTGTGATTGCCGATCGCACCGCCCGAGGCGGTACGCGAACAGGCCGCTGCAACATCCGGCCAATGCTTGCCTTTCGGCGCCCGCACCGGGCCTTGCATAAATCCGCTCGGTCGCTCCCGTTCCCTGCGTCATTGCGAGGCGAAGCCGTGGCAATCCAGGGCGCGACCTCCCCGGATAGGTCGCGCCCTGGATCGCTTCGCTGACGCTCGCGATGACGGCGTCTGGCAAAACCCGAAGCGATCACCGGATACGGGATTACGCCTCCGCCGGCGCCTCGATCCGGCCGGCGCGCAGGCGCACGGTGCGGTCGCACAGCCGGGCGAGGCCGGAATCGTGCGTCACCAGGACCAGGGTCGCGCCGCGGTCGCGCTTGAGCCCGAACAGCAGGTCCACGATCTGCCGCCCCGTCGCCTCGTCGAGGTTGCCGGTCGGCTCGTCGGCGACGAGGATCGCCGGATCGGGCGCGAGCGCGCGGGCGATCGCCACCCGCTGCTGCTCGCCGCCGGAGAGCTGCGCCGGATAGTGGCGCAGCCGGTGGCCGAGCCCCACCGCCTCCAGTTCCGCCGCGGCCCGCCCGTGCGGGTCGGGCGCGCCGGCGAGTTCGAGGGGCAGCGCCACGTTCTCCTGCGCGGTCATGGTCGGCACGAGGTGGAAGGCCTGGAACACGATGCCGATGTTGCGGCCGCGGAAGCGCGCGAGCCCGTCTTCGTCGAGCTGGCCGAGATCGGTGTCGGCGATGGTGACGCGGCCGGTATCGGGCCGCTCCAGCCCGGCCATCACGGTGAGCAGAGTGGATTTGCCCGAGCCCGAGGGCCCGACGAGCCCCACCGCCTCGCCGCGCTCGACATCGAGCGAGATGCCGCGCAGGACATGCACCCGTGCGGGGCCGCGGCCGAGGCTCAGCTCGATCTGCGACAGGGAGACGGCCTTGTTCGACATCAGGCACCGACCGATCTGGGCTAAGGGCTTGCGGGCCACACGGGCAGGTTCGAGCGAAAGGACACGGTCTTGCACCACGCGAACGAGGCGGAAGCCGGATCCGGCAGGCTTGTGTCACGCTTACGCGCCCGGCGCGAGGCGGGCGGACCCGATGTGGGGGCGCCCCGCCCTGGGCGCAGGGCCGCGCTGATGCTCCTCTTCGCCGCAGCCACGCTCGTCGGCGCCGCCGGCCTGCGGCCCGATCCTGCGCGGGCCGAGCAGGGGGCACCGCTCAAGCTCGTGGCGCTCGGCGACAGCCTCACCGCCGGCTACCGCCTGCCCGCCGAGGCCGCCTTTCCCGCGGTGCTGGAGCGGGCGCTGAAGGCGAAGGGGTACCGGGTCGAGATCGCCAATGCCGGCGTGTCCGGCGACACCAGCACCGGCGGGCTCGACCGGCTCGACTGGTCGGTGCCGGACGGCACGCAGGGGGTGATCCTCGAACTCGGCGCCAACGACATGCTGCGCGGCACCGATCCGGCGGTGACCCGCAAGGCGCTGGAGACGATCATCGCGCGGCTGAAGACCCGCAACATCCCGGTGCTGCTGGCCGGCATGCTGGCCGCGCCCAATCTCGGCACGGAGTACCGCGCCCGGTTCGACGCGATCTATCCCGACCTCGCCAAGGCGCACGACCTCGTGCTCTACCCGTTCTTCCTCGACGGCGTGGCGGGCATGCGCGCCAACACCATGGATGACGGGCTGCACCCGACCGCCAAGGGCGTCGAGCGGGTCGTCGAGGGCATCCTGCCGAGTGTCGAGACCTTCCTCGGCCGCCTGGGGCAGAGCCCGGAGCGGAAGGGCCAAGAGCAGAAGGGCCAAGAGCAGAAGGGACAGTAGCGATGCCGCGCCTGTTCACCGGGCTCGAGATCCCGGCGGAAGTCGCCGAGCGGCTGTCGTTCTTCCGCGGCGGCCTGCCCGGCGCGCGCTGGATCGAACCGTCCGACTACCACATCACCCTGCGCTTCCTCGGCGAGATCGACGCGATGGTCGCCGCCGATCTCGACGCCGGCCTCGCCGA
>NZ_BPRD01000285.1 GCF_022179745.1 Methylorubrum podarium | reverse complement strand
CGAGGCCGACGTCGCCGCCGGGCTCGCGGAGGTGCGCGCGGCCATCCACCGCGCGGCCGAGGACAGCGAGCGCGATCCGGCGAGCGTCCACCTCGTCGCCGTCTCGAAGACGGTGCCGGCCGAGGGCATCCTGCCGGCGCTGGAGGCGGGTCAGCGGATCTTCGGCGAGAACTACGTGCAGGAATCGCGGGCCAAGTGGCCGGCGCTGCGGGAGCGCTATCCGGACGTCGAGCTGCATTTCGTCGGCCCGCTCCAGTCGAACAAGGCGCGCGAGGCGGTCGAGCTGTTCGACGTGATCCACTCCCTCGACCGGCTGTCGCTCGCCGCGGCGCTCGCCAAGGAGATCGAGCGGAGCGGCCGCGCGCCCAAGCTCCTGATCCAGGTGAACACCGGCGACGAGGCGCAGAAGGCCGGCGTC
Organism: Methylorubrum podarium; assembly: GCF_022179745.1. Classification (GTDB taxonomy): domain Bacteria; phylum Pseudomonadota; class Alphaproteobacteria; order Rhizobiales; family Beijerinckiaceae; genus Methylobacterium; species Methylobacterium podarium. The sequence continues at coordinate 5,994 of NZ_BPRD01000285.1, read as the reverse complement.
GCCCCCGATCAGGTCGACGTGCTGCTCTCGGAGTGCCGCGAGACCCACGGGCTCGCGATCCACGGCCTGATGTGCATCCCGCCGGCCGAGGACCCGCCCTCCCCCCATTTCGCCCTGCTCGCCCGGATCGCCGAGCGCCATGGCCTGCCGATCCTGTCGATGGGGATGAGCGCGGATTTTCCGGCGGCGATCCAGATGGGCGCGACCCATGTCCGCGTCGGCACGGCGATCTTCGGGCGACGGGCGAAACGGTAAGGCGGCGAACGGGGATACGCCCTTCCACTTTGCTCGTTTCAGCCTCTCCTCCGTCATCGCGAGGCTCAGCGAAAGCGATCCAGGGCGCGCGCTTTCCGGAGAGGTCGCGCCCTGGATCGCTTCGCTGCCGCTCGCGATGACGGAGTGGACAAGGCCCGAAGCGATCGACCGAAAAACCCGTTCACCCGATCCTCATCCGCGTCCCGGGCCCGAGGCGGCGGAGCAGGCGCAGCAGGTCGGCGGGTTTCAGGGCGACGCAGCCCTCCGTCGGCCGGTAGCCGCTGCGGGCGATGTGGAGGAAGATCGCCGAGCCTCGACCCGGGCGGATCGGCCCGCGGTTGTAATCGAGGTCGATCACGAGATCGTAGAGGCCGTCGTCGCGCCAGAGCCGCTCGGCGCTCGCCGCCGTGCTCGGCAGCCGGATCGGCCGGTTGTAGCGCCGGTCCTGCGGCGCGTCGCACCAGCCGTCGTCGCGGCGCGTCGCCCGCAGGGGAAGCGCGCTCACGGGGCGGACGGGGAAGCGGTCGGGCCGGTAGAAGCCGCCGCGCAGGCGGAACACCCCCCGCGGCGAGGCGCCGTCCCCCTCGCGCTTGCGGCTGGTGATGCCGGAGCGCCCGAGGGCGCAGGGGATCACGCTTCCCCCCGCGATCAGCGTGCCGCGGGTCGGGTCGCCGGGGAGCGGGCGCACCCGCAGCAGGCCGAGGGCGCCGGCCCTCCCCTGCCCTCCGGTTTTGCCGCCGTTCCGCTTCGCAACCTGAGGGCGTCGCATTGCCGGTTCGTCCCAACCTGTCCCGAAAGGCGCCTATCTGACGTCGTGTCGCGGCAGAGAGCGGTGGAACATGGCGAAAATTCTGCATAAGCGCGCAATCCGGATTTCCCGGCGCGTAAAACGAACTAGGTTTGTCATCGGGCGGAGCCGTTAGGGTTCCGGTCGCGGCCAGCCGACGGGCAATATGCCTCTTCGGATCGGCGTGCCGCCTTGAAATTGTCTAGGCCGCCTGCCTGATCGTTCCGCGAAGTCCAGGTGACCGGAAAGCTTGTCGAGAGCCGCTGCGTCGATGTCTAACCCTTATTGCCTCCTCGTCTGCGACGACGACGACGCCCTGCGTGAGGCACTGACGGAGCAGATCGACGCCTATGACGAATTCTCCGTCATCGGCGAGCCGACGGCCACGGGCGCTCTGAACCGCGTCACGCAGGAGCCGGTCGATCTCGTCGTGATGGATGTCGCCCTGCCCGACATGGACGGGCGCGAGGCGGTGCGGACCCTGCGCCGCAACGGCTATCGCGGTCCGATCATCATGCTGACCGCGCAGGAATCCGACGACGACATGGTCGAGGGCCTGGAGGCGGGCGCCAACGACTACGTGGTCAAGCCGTTCAAGTTCGCCGTGCTGCTCGCCCGGATCCGGGTGCAGCTGCGCCAGCACGAGGCGAGCGAGGACGCGGTGTTCCGCATCGGCCCCTACACCTTCCGCCCCGGGGCGAAGCTGCTGGTGGGCGAGCGCGGCTCCAAGCTGAAGCTCACCGAGAAAGAGACGGCGATTCTGCGCTACCTCTACCGGGCCGGGCGCGAGGTGGTCGGGCGCGACACGCTGCTCGCCGAGGTGTGGGGCTACAATGCCCACGTCACCACCCATACCCTCGAGACGCATATCTACCGGCTGCGCCAGAAGATCGAGCCGAACCCGGCGGTCGCCGCGATCCTCGTCACGGAGGGCGGCGGCTACAAGCTGCTGCCCTGACGCGCGGCCTTAGGGAAAGCACCTATCCACCTTCCTGCACAGCCCCTGCCCGGACAGCGTATCGCGTCGTCCCCGCATCGGCTAAGCTTCCGCGTGGGCAGTCGAGCATCCCCCGAAAAGTGGTTGCCGGCTCTTGGATTCGAGGCGATGCAAGCGGCGTAGCGTATCGCGGCCGGGGGCGGACAAGCGTTGGGGCTCGACGACGACATCGCGATCCTCGCCGCGGCGCCCGTGTTCGAGCTGTTCGAGCGCGATGCCCTGCGCCTGCTCTCCTTCGCCGGTGAGCGGCGCCACCTGGAGGAGGGCGAGCTGCTGTTCGCCCGCGGCGCGCCGTCCGACGGCGGCTACGTCGTCATGTCCGGCACCATCGCGCTCGCTCCGACGCGGCCCGACGCGCCGCCGGTGACGGTCTCCCGCTCCGGCGTGATCGGACGCAACGCCCTGTTCCGGCCCGTCCCGCGTCCTGCCGACGCCCGCGCGCAGGAAACCTCGGAGGTGATGCGCGTGACCCCCTCACTGATGAGCCGCGTCCTGCGCGAGTTTCCCGCCGCGGCGGCGGCGATCCACGACGGCATGGCCGCGGAACTGCTGGACCTCGCGCGGGGCCTGTCCGGCGTGCGGGAGCGGCTGGTCGGCCTCGCACCACGCAAACGGTGACAGGACCGGACGGCTTTTGTAAGCACGACCACCTTTCGCGCCGTATAGAGTCCGGAACACGCCGATGTCACACGCCGATCTCGAACAGACCATCGAAGCCGCCTGGGAGGAGCGCGCGGGCATCTCGACCGCGACCACCGGCGCCGTGCGCGAGGCGGTGGACGAGGCGCTGAACCTGCTCGATTCCGGGAAGGCGCGGGTCGCCGAGAAGGCGGGTGAGTCCTGGCAGGTGAACCAGTGGCTCAAGAAGGCGGTGCTGCTCTCCTTCCGCCTCAACGACATGGTGCCGATCGAGGGCGGTCCCGGCTCCTCGGCGTGGTGGGACAAGGTGCCCTCGAAGTTTTCCGGCTGGACTGAGGCCGAGTTCCGCGCCGCGGGCTTCCGCGCCGTGCCGGGCTGCTTCGTGCGCCGCGGCTCCTACATCGCGCCCGGCGCGGTGCTGATGCCGAGCTTCATCAATCTCGGCGCCCATGTCGGCGAGGGCACCATGGTCGATACCTGGGTCACGATCGGCTCCTGCGCCCAGGTCGGCAAGAACTGTCACATCTCGGGCGGCGCCGGCATCGCCGGCGTGCTGGAGCCGCTGCAGGCCAACCCGGTCATCATCGAGGACAACTGCTTCGTCGGCGCCCGCGCCGAGGTCGCCGAGGGCGTGATCATCGGCGAGGGCTCGGTCCTGTCGATGGGCGTCTATATCGGCGCCTCGACCCGCATCATCGACCGCACCACCGGCGAGACCTTTTTCGGACGCGTGCCTCCGTATTCCGTGGTGGTGTCGGGAACGACGCCCGGCAAGCCGCTGCCCGACGGCACCCCCGGCCCCGGCCTCTACTGCGCCGTGATCGTCAAGCGCGTCGATGCCGGCACCCGCGCCAAGACCGGCATCAACGAGCTGCTGCGGACCTGATATCGTCGTACGAAATCGCTTGAGGAAGGGTCTGGCCGCGTGCATTCCTTCGAGACATGCACGCGGTCGGCGAAACGCCGACCGACCTCACGGATGCGAAGGCGATCCGTCGCAACGCGGATGACGCCGCCTCTCAGGCCAGGAAAATGGTCCATGACGGAACTCGGTCAGCGCCTGATCCAAGCCGCCCACGAGGCCGTCGCCATCGCGCGGGGTGAGGCGGAGCCGGGCAGCGACGTCGTGCATCGCCCGCTCGCGGCCGACATGCGGGCGATTCGCGAGGCGCTCGGCCTCAGTCAGGACGCCTTCGCCGCCTGCTCCCGGGTGCCGGTCGAAACCGGGCGGCGCGCCCTGGAATCCGCGTGAGGCCGGTCGTGGAGGCGACGCGCGATCAGGTCATCCCCCGAACCCTCGACCTCATCGTCGCGGGGCACCGGGTGGCGACGCCCTGCGCCGTGATCGGGGAGGGCGCCGAGGCGCTGCTCCTGCCCGCCCTCTCCTCGATCTCGGCCCGCCAGGAGATGCTGCCGCTCGCCCGCGAACTCGGCGACACCCATCGCTGCCTCGTGCCCGACTGGCCGGGCTTCGGCGCGCATCCCCGGGCGCGGCTGCCGCTGAACCCGGCCAACCTGCACGCCTTCCTCGACGCGCTGCTCGAAGCCGCGCCCGGCCCCTACGCGCTCGGCGTCGCCGCGGGCCACGCCGCGCCCTACCTCGTGGCCGCCGCGCGCCGCCATCCCGGCGCCTTCGCCCGGCTCGTGCTCGTGGCGCCGACCTGGCGCGGACCGCTGCCGACCGCCATGGGGCCGGAGCGCGCCGCGTGGTTCGGCCGGATCCGCAGGACCGTCGAGATGCCGCTCCTCGGCGAGGCGCTCTACCGGATCAACATCAGCCCGCCGATCATCGGGCGGATGATGCGCGCCCACGTCTATGCCGAGCCGGCGCATGTCACGCCGGCCGTCGTCGCCGCCAAGCACCGCATCACCCGGCAGAGCCGGGGCCGGTTCGGCACGGCGGCCTTCGTGACGGGCGGCCTCGATCCGGTCGCGTCCCGCGACGACTTCCTGGCCCTGTTCGGCGACGGCTTGCCGCCGGTGCGGGTGCTGCGCCCGGAGAAGGCGCCGCGCCGCTCCGGCGCCGAGATGGACGCGCTGGTCGGCACCGGCCGCGTCGCGGCCGTCCCCGTGCCGGGAGCGCTGAGCGCCCACGAGGAATTCCCGGGCGCCGTCGCCGCCGCGATCCGGGCGGCCTGACCCGCCCTCGGAGACCGGCGGGATCGGGCGGGTTTCGCGAGCGAATTTTATATGACAGCGGGATCGGACTGTGACGCGTCTGTCGCACGCCCCTTCTAGACAGGCCCGAAGCATCGGTCCGAGACTGATGCCCGGCCTCCTCTGCGCCGTCCCCGCCTTCGCACCGGTGCCCGAAAGCTGCTGTCTCCGATGTCTCGCCCGACCCGTGCGCCGGTGCGCCTCGCCGCCCTGCTGACGCTGATCCTCGCGACCGGACCGCTCCACGTCGTGCCCCTCCATGCCCAGCCGTCGGGCTCGTCCGGCCCGGCGACCTCCGCGCCCGCCCTGGAGAAGGACAAGCTCACCGCCGCCGCCCCGAAGGGCTATCTCAGCGAGGAGGCGACGCCGAACCTCGTGGCGATCCTGCCGCCGCCGCCCGCCGGGCACTCGGCGGCGGAGGCGGCGGACCGGGCGATGTACAACGCCACGCGGGCCTACCAGGGCAGTCCGCGCTGGGCGCTCGCCACCAACGACGTCGCCGACGGCGGGGCCGCGCTTCTCGAGGACTACGCCTGCGTGCTCGGCCAGCGCATCGACCAGACGCGCGTGCCCGACCTGATGCGGCTCCTCGACCGGGCCCGCATCGACGTCGCCCGCGCGACCCGCGTGGCCAAGCGGCGCTACCGTCGCCTGCGCCCCTTCGTCGGCAACGAGGCGCCGATCTGCGTCGCCCGGACGCCCGAACTCGCCGACAGCTTCAGCTACCCGTCCGGCCATGCCGGGCAGGGCTGGGCCTACGGGATGATCATGGCGAACCTGATGCCGGAGAAGGCGACGCAGTTCCTGGTGCGCAGCCGGCTCTACGGCGAGAGCCGCGTGGTGTGCGGCGTCCACTGGCTCAGCGACGTGGAGGCCGCCCGCACCGGCGCCTCGGCGCTGGTCTCGGTGCTCCTGACCGATCCGGGCTTCCGCGCCGACCTGGAGCGCGCCCGGGCCGACCTGAAGCGGGCTTTGGGCGGGGAGGGGACGAAGCCCGACCCCACCATCTGCGCCCGCGAGGACGCCGCCGCGCGCCAGCCCCTGCTCTGACACCGTTTCCGGTCGATCGGCTCGGCCGCCGCCTCTCTCCTCCCCCTTGTGGGGAGGAGGCAGGAGGTGGGGGTGGTTCAGGGTGAGGCGGAGCGGTGCCTTCTGCACC
>NZ_BPRD01000284.1 GCF_022179745.1 Methylorubrum podarium | reverse complement strand
CGTCGCGAACGAACTCGGCTGCACCAGTGGCTGGCAGGAGATCATCGCCCGCACCGACCTGCGCGACGAGGTCGGCAAGACGAGCTACCTCAAGACCGAGTGCCGCCGGGTGAAGGAGCGCGAATAGCGTCGGGAAATGCCGGTCCGGCGTCGCCTCCGCGCCGGAATCTGCTATTCAGGCGCGGCCGAGCCTTGAATTCCGCGCGAGCGGGCGGGGCCGACACAGATTTCCGCCGATCGTCGAGAGACTGATGCGCCTGAAGCCCGGACTTGCCGCCCTGCGTCTGCCCGCCTTGGGCATGCTGGCCGCCCTGTCCGTGGCCGGACCGGCCCTCGCCGCCGCACCGCCGGCCCAGCCGACGGAGGGTCCGGGCGGCGTCGGCGACAAGGCCGCGACCATCACCAAGCGCGCGGTCGGCAAGGCCAGCGCGGCGACCTACGTCTTCCACAAGGCGGGTCCCGCCCCCGAGGGCGGACGGCCGGTGGCGGTGTTCCTGCACGCCTGGGGCGCGCCGAACCCGCAGGCCTACGGCGCCTGGATCGACCATCTCGCCCGCCACGGCTGGCTGGTGCTGTTCCCGCGCTTCCAGGAGGTGAACCGCACCCGGCCCGCCGACGCGCCGGCCGTCGCCGCGCGCCTGCTCAAATCCGCGCTCGCCGACCTCGCGAACGACGCCGACGCCAAGCCCGATACCGGACGCCTCGCCCTGATCGGCCACCTGGCCGGCGCACCGCTCGCCGCCCACCTCGCGGCGGAAGCCGCGCAGGAAGGCCTGCCGGCGCCGAAACTCGTCTACGTCGTGATGCCCGGCGGCATCGCCCGGGACGCCAAGTCCCGCGGCATCCCCCTCGGCGCCCTCGACGGCCTATCGCCCAAGACCCTGCTCGTGACGGTGATCGGCGACCGCGACGCCCGCGCCGCGGACGCCGCTGCCCGCCGCATCCTGCGCGACGCCCATTCCGTTCCGCCGGAGCGCAAGCTGTTCGTGCGGGCGCTGTCGGACGACCACGGCTTCCCGGCGCTCACCGCGACGCTCGCCTCACCGGCGGGGCTCGACGCGGCCTATGACGGCGGCGCGATCAAGCTGCCGCCCGACCCGCCCGGGGAGAAGGCGCCGCCCTTCCGCTGGTCGGCGGACATGGCGCTCTCCGGCGAGCAGACGACGCTCGTCTCGCAGATCAACAACGCCCGCGCCGACAGCCTCGATTTCCTCGCCTTCTGGCGCACCTTCGACATGGCCGCGGCGGCCGCCTTCGCCGGCAAGGACGCCCAGAGCCTGAAGAACGATTCCGCCTTCAGCGACATGCGCCGCTGGGGCGACGGCTGGCCGGTGAAGCGCCTCGGCGTCGAGACGCCGAAGCTGCCGGCGCCCCCCGCCGCGCAGCGCTGACCGCGCATCACCGTCGCAACCGCAGAGGATGTCTTGACGCCGATGAAGCTGTTCCACTCGCACAGCTCGCCCTTCGTGCGGAAGGTGATGGTGGTCGCCCACGAACTCGGCCTCGCCGAGCGGCTGGAGCTGCTGCCGAGCGCCGTCCACCCGGTCAAGCGCGACCGCTCGGTGCTGGCGCAGCACCCGCTCGCCCAGGTGCCGACCCTGATCCTCGAGACCGGCGAGAGCCTCGCCGACAGCCGGGTGATCTGCGAGTATCTCGACGCCGAGGCCGGTGGGCGCCTGTTTCCGGCGCAGGGCGCCGCGCGCTGGCGGGCGCTCAACGCGCAATCGACCGCCGACGGCGTGCTCGATGCCGCCCTGCTGATCCGCTACGAGCTGACGGCGCGGCCGGAATCCGAGCGCTCGGCGGCCTGGATCGAGGGGCAGACCGCGAAGATCGAGAGCGCGCTCGCGTGGTTCGAGGAGCAGGCGGAACGGGTTGGCGATCGCGTCGATATCGGCACCATCGCGCTCGCCTGCGCCCTGGGCTACCTCGACCTCCGCTTCTCCGACATCGCGTGGCGCGACGACGCCCCGAGGCTCGCCGCGTGGTTCGCCCGGTTCGAGGAGCGTCCGGCCATGACGGCGACGCGTCCGCCGGTGGGTTAGACTTTCGCGTGTCTTCCGGCTGGCTCGGCCCTTGCTAAGCTTGGGCCGTCCCACTCGGGAGACTCGCCATGCCCGATTTCGTCGCCGCCGCCCTCGCATCCGCCGTCTTCTGTCTCGGCGTCATCGCCCTCAATGCCCTGACCCGCCTCGCGCTCCAGGCTCATCTGGCGCCGGACGGGCTTGCCGAGAACGGGTTTCTGCAGTTCGGCGGCGCACTCGCTCTCGCCGGGACGACCTATCGGCGGGCGACGCGGATGCCGGCGCGATTCATTGGCGAATGATACCGTTTCCGGTTGATCATTCCGGTTTCACCATCCGCCGTCATTGCGAGGCGAAGCCGTGGCAATCCAGGGCGCGACATTTCCGGAGAGGTCGCGCCCTGGATCGCTTCGCTGCCACTCGCGATGACGGGATGGGGTACGGCCCGAGGTGATCAGCCGG
>NZ_BPRD01000283.1 GCF_022179745.1 Methylorubrum podarium | reverse complement strand
GCGAGGCGAAGCCGTGGCAATCTAGTCCGCGACATCTCCGAAAAGGTCGCGCTCTGGATCGCTTCGGCTCCGCCTCGCGATGACGGGAGTGGGCATGGCCCGAAGTGTTCAACCGGCAACCGGTGACATCCGACGGGATCGGATCGAGGCGGCGTTCCATGCAAAAAGGCCCCGGTGCGTTCGCCGCACCGGGGCCTTCGCGGTTCGATCGAGTGGGTTTTAGGCCGAGAGCGCTTCCTTCGAGCGCTCGAAGCGCTTGCGGTCGTTCGGGTCGAGGTGGATCTTGCGCAGGCGGATCGACTTCGGCGTGACTTCCATCAGCTCGTCGTCCTGAATCCAGGCCAGCGACTTCTCCAGCGTCATCCGGATCGGCGGCGTCAGGCGCACGGCTTCGTCCTTCGAAGTGGTGCGGATGTTGGTGAGCTTCTTGCCCTTGAGCACGTTCACCTCGAGGTCGTTCTCGCGGTTGTGCTCGCCGACGATCATGCCCTGGTAGACCTTGGCGCCGGGCTCGATCATCATCGGGCCGCGGTCTTCGAGGTTCCACATGGCGTAGGCCACGGCCTCGCCCTTGTCGTTCGAGATCAGCACGCCGTTGCGGCGGCCGGCGATCTCGCCCTTGTAGGGCTCGTAGGCCTTGAACAGGCGGTTCATGATCGCGGTGCCGCGGGTGTCGGTCATCAACTCGCCCTGGTAGCCGATGAGGCCGCGGGTCGGAGCGTGGAAGACGAGCCGGAGACGGTTGCCGCCCGAGGGCCGCATCTCGATCATTTCGGCCTTGCGCTCGGACATCTTCTGCACGACGACGCCGGAATACTCCTCGTCGACGTCGATCACGACCTCCTCGACCGGCTCGAGAACCTCGCCGTTCTCGTCCTTCTCCAGCACGACGCGCGGCCGGGACACGGCAATCTCAAAACCTTCGCGGCGCATGGTCTCGATCAGGATCGAGAGCTGCAGCTCGCCGCGGCCGGAGACGTAGAACGAATCCTTGTCGGCGGCTTCCTCGATCTTGAGCGTGACGTTGCCCTCGGCCTCCTTGAACAGGCGGTCGCGGATCATCCGGCTCGTGACCTTGTCGCCCTCGGTGCCGGCCAGCGGCGAATCGTTGACGATGAAGGACATGGTGACGGTCGGCGGGTCGATCGGCTGGGCCTGGATCGGCTCGTTGACGGCCGGATCGCAGAAGGTGTCGGCCACGGTACCCTTGAGCAGACCGGCGATGGAGACGATGTCGCCGGCCTCGCCCACGTCGATGGGAGCACGCTCAAGGCCGCGAAAGGCCAAAATCTTCGAGACGCGGCCGGTCTCCACGACCTTGCCGTCACGCGAGAGCACCTTGATCGACTGGTTCGGCTTCACCGTGCCCGACGCGATACGCCCGGTGATGATGCGGCCGAGGAACGGGTTGGCTTCGAGCAGCGTGCCGAGCATCCGGAACGGACCGTCCTCGACGCGGGCCTGCGGCACGTGCTTGAGCACGAGGTCGAACAGAGGTGCGAGGCCGACATCCGGCGAGGCGTCGGGCGAATCGGCCATCCAGCCGTTGCGGCCCGAACCGTAGAGGATCGGGAAGTCGAGCTGCTCGTCGGTGGCGTCGAGGGCCGCGAACAGGTCGAACACCTCGTTGACGACCTCGTTGATGCGCGCGTCCGGCCGATCGACCTTGTTGATGGCCACGATCGGGCGCAGCCCGATCTTCAGCGCCTTGCCGACCACGAACTTGGTCTGCGGCATCGGCCCCTCGGCCGCGTCGACCAGCACGATCACGCCGTCGACCATGGAGAGGATGCGCTCCACCTCGCCGCCGAAATCGGCGTGGCCGGGCGTGTCGACGATGTTGACGCGGGTGTCCTGCCAGACGACCGAGGTCGCCTTGGCGAGAATCGTGATGCCGCGCTCCTTCTCGAGGTCGTTCGAGTCCATCGCCCGCTCCTCGACCCGCTGGTTCTCGCGGAAGGTGCCGGACTGCTGGAGCAGCTTGTCGACCAGCGTCGTCTTGCCATGGTCGACGTGGGCGATGATGGCGATGTTGCGCAGCTTCATCGGGGTCTCGAAAACGTTCGGAAACGTGGAGCCCGGCCATAAAGCGGCGTGTCGCGGGCCGTGCTTCGACGGTCGTGACGCCAGTGTACGGATTCGGGCGGTATCGCGTCGCAATATAAGCTGGCGGTCGATCCGGCAAGTGCGGGCTGGCCGCGGCAGGGGCGGTTACCCCTGCCCGTGGGACCTGCCATGCGACCCGGGCGGAGCCGCAGGGGGGAGGGCCCAGTCGCATGAGCGCGTTCAAGGATCACTTCTCGAGCCACAATGCCGGCTACGCCGCGCATCGGCCGACCTATCCGGCGGCGCTGGTGGATTTTCTGGCGGATGCGGCGCCCGGGCGGGATCTCGCGTTGGATGTTGGCTGCGGGACCGGTCAGCTCTCCACGCGTCTGGCCGAACGATTCGCGCAGGTGGTCGCCATCGATGCCAGCGCCGCGCAGATCGCGGCGGCGACGCCGCATGACCGGGTGCGTTACCGCGCGACGCCGGCCGAGCGGTCCGGCCTGCCGGATGCGAGCGCCGACCTCGTCACCGTTGCGCAGGCGGCGCACTGGCTCGACCTCGATTCCTTCTACGACGAGGTGCGCCGCGTCGCCCGGCCCGGGGCGGTGCTGGCCCTGATCACCTACGGCGTGCTGCACGTCGCGGACGCACCCGCCGACAGGGTCATCCGGCACTTCTACGACGCCGTGATCGGACCCTACTGGCCGCCGGAGCGCCGGCATGTCGAGGACGGCTACCGTTCTCTGCGCTTTCCATTCCCGGCGCTGGATGCGCCCGGGCTCAGCATCGAGGTGGCTTGGCGGCTGGCCGACCTGATCGGCTACATCGAGACGTGGTCGGCGGTGCGGGCGGCGGAGAAGGCTGTCGGTCGCGGCCCGGTCGAGACGTTCCAGGCGGCGTTGGCGGCCGCGTGGGGTGATCCGGATGCGGTCAAGCCCGTGTCCTTTCCGCTCTCACTCCGGGTCGGCCGGGTCGGGCACCGGTGAGGGAAGGCCCCCGGGCGCCTTTGCTGTTGAGGAATCCGCCCGCTCATGCGGCGCGGCGCTCGATCTGCCATAAGCTGTCCGGCATGATCCCCTCGCCGCGAATGACCCCGTGACCGACCGTCCCCCGATCCGCTTCCGCGGCCGCTCCTTCCTGGCGATGGTGCTGGCCCCCGTGCCGCCGATCGACGAGTGGCTCGCCGAGCTCGACGCCCTGAAGCAGCGCGCGCCCGCCTTCTTCGCGGTGCGGGCGATCATCCTCGACGTGACCGGCCTGCGCTTCGAGCGCTCGGACCTCGCCCATCTCTGCGAGGAACTGAACCGACGCTCGATCACCATCCTCGGCATCGAGGGGATCGGCCCGACCTCGCTCGGGCCGGGCTTCCCGCCGCCGCTGGTGGGCGGCAAGCCGGTCGAGGACATCGCACCGCCCGAGCCCGGCGCGGCGACGCCGGCCGAGGCGCCCACCGCGTCGGCTCACATGTCCGCGCCGGCCCTGGTGGCGTCCCCGGCCCCGCCCCGGCCGCGCTCCTTCGTCCTCGACGCGCCGGTGCGCTCGGGGCAGGTGATCCAGCATCTCGACGGCGATGTGACGGTGCTCGGCTCCGTGGCCTCGGGGGCGGAGGTGATCGCCGGCGGCTCGATCCACGTCTACGGCGCCCTGCGCGGCCGGGCGATCGCCGGCGCCGTGGGCGATCCGGGCGCGCGCATCCTCGCCCGCAAGTTCGAGCCGGAACTCATCGCCATCGACGGCCTTTACAAGACCGCCGACGATCTCGGCGGCGCCCGCTGGGGGCAGGCCGTCCAGGCCCGGCTCGAAGGGGACTCCATCGTCCTCGTGCCGTTCGACTGACGCCGCGGGGCCGGCGCGCCCTGCCGGCGGCGATTTTTCGCCGCCTCGTCGGGCCGGGTGGCGGAAATCCGCCGCTTCTTCCGGTAGGTCCTGAACTGGCCGCTTCAAAAAACCTCTTGCTACCCAGGCGATTGCGCGGATTCCGGCGTCTTCTGCATGGCTGGCATGCGCTCTGCAAAAGGAATGGGCCATCCGCACCGGCCGCAGAGCCGGGCCATCCGGGAGAAGCCCCTTGTTCGAACGCCACCGTTTCACGCGTCGCCGTCTCGCGATCCTCGCCGCCGCGACCGCCGTGGTGCTCGCGCCGCTGCCGCTCTCCGCGCAGGAGGTGGTGCGGGTCGGCAACCTGAAGCTCGCCCACTTTGCCGGCGTCTCCTACGTCAAGGAGATCGCCAAGAACTGCGGCATCACCGTCGATCTCAAGATCTTCGCCAAGGGCCCGGACATCATGCAGGCGATGCTCGCCGGCGAACTCGATGTCGGCGCCACCGCCTCCGAGGCGGTGATCTCGGCCCGCGGCAACGGCGCGCCCGTCTACATCGTCGGCGGCTTCGCCAAGGGCGGCGCCCGCCTGCTGGCGACGCCGGAATCCGGCATCAAGTCGGCGGCCGACCTCAAGGGCAAGAAGGTCGGCGTCACCCGCGGCTCGATCCAGGAGGTGCTGCTCGGCGCCGAGATGGCCAAGCACGGCCTGAAGGCCCGCGACGTCAACCTGATCTATCTCGGCTATCCCGACCTGAACCAGGCGCTGCTGCAGAAGCAGGTCGACGCGATCATGCAGACCGAGCCGCAATCGGCCCAGGCCATCGCCCGCGGCTTCGGCGTCGAGGTGCTCAAGCCCTACGACACGCCGGTCGGCTCGCCGATCCGCACCCTGGTGATGACGGAGAAGTTCTACAACGACAAGAAGGCGGTCGCGTCCAAGTTCATGGAATGCTTCGTCAAGGCGCAGAAGACCTTCATGGACGACCCGAAGGCCGCCGAGACCTTCGTCACGCAGGACGTGTTCAAGGGCCAGCTCACCAGCCCGGAGTTCCAGGAGGCGCTGGCCAACTCGCCCTACACCCTGGAGATGAGCGCCGACCACATCCAGAAGACCACCGACGTCATGGCCGAGCACGGCATCGGCAAGATGTCGAAGCCCGCCAAGGCCGCCGACTGGGTGAAGCTCGACCTGCTGGAGGCCGCCAAGGCTTCCGCCGGCACGAACTGAGGAGGACGTCGCGTGAACGCCTCGCGTCTCAAACCCCTGGCCGAGGGCCTCGCGGTTCCCATCGCCGTCCTGGTGATCTGGCAGCTCGCCTGCACCGCCGGGCTCGTCAACCCGATGGTGCTGCCCTCGCCCGCCGCGGTCGCGGTGCGCTGGTGGGCCTATCTCGCCCCCCTCGAAGCCTATGACCCGGCGCACGGCTCCTGGTTCGCGTGGCTGTTCTCCGGCGAGATGCTGCACGACGCCCTGGCCTCGCTCTACCGGGTGGTCGTCGGCTTCGCCGTCGGCGCCGGGCTCGCCCTGCCACTCGGCCTGTTCATGGGTTCGAGCGACCTGATCTACCGCCACATCAACCCCCTGATGCAGGTGCTGCGGCCGATCCCGCCGATCGCCTACATCCCGCTCTCGATCCTGTGGTTCGGGCTCGGCAACGCGCCGGCCGTGTTCCTCATCGCCATCGGCGCCTTCTTCCCGGTGCTGATGAACACCATCGCCGGCGTGCGGCACGTGGACGGGATCTACATCAGGATGACCCGCCGGAAGATCGTCATCCGGCTGGCCCCGAGGCTGCGGGCGGCGCGGATGTAGATCCCGTCCACGTGCCGCACGCCGGCGATGGTGTTCATC
>NZ_BPRD01000282.1 GCF_022179745.1 Methylorubrum podarium | reverse complement strand
CCCGCGGCGCGCTCCACCGGATCACCCGCATCGACGACGCCCCGACGGGCCGCCGGATCGAGACCCGGGCGGTGCCGCTGTCCCGGCCCGATCCCGCCCCCGCCGCGCCGGTTGCGCGACCGGGCCGGAGGCCGCCGGCCGTGCCGGGTCCGGTCTTCGCCCTGCCGCTCGTCCTGCCGGTGGAGCGGGGCGATCCGGTGCCGCTCTCCTATCTCGCCGTCTCGGCCGATCCCTGGCCCGGCGCCGTCGCGGTCTGGCGCTCGGCCGGCGAGGGGGCGCCGTTCCTGCCCCACCGCAGCCTCGACCACCCGGCCTGCCTCGGCCGCACCCTGACCCCGCTGCCGCCGGGCCCGCTCTGGCGCTTCGACCGCAACGCCCGTCTGGACGTCACCCTGCGCCACGCGGAGGGCCTGAGCGCGATCGGCGAGACCGCAGCACTCGCGGGCGGCAACCTGTTCGCGCTGGTCGGCTCGGACGGGGCGGTCGAGATCCTGTCGGCGGCGAAGGCCGAGCTGGTCGGAGCGGAGACGTGGCGGCTCTCGGGCCTGCTGCGGGGACTGGCCGGCAGCGAGGCCGCCGCGGGCCGGCCGGCGGACGCGGGCAGCCTGATCGTGCGCCTCGACGACGGCGCCGTCCGGCCGCTGATCGACCGGCTCGACGAGGCCGGCCGCCGCTTCCTCTACCGCGTCGGCCCGGCGGAGCGCGATCCGGCCGATCCCGCGGTCGTGGGCTTTACGGCGACGGCGGACCTGACCGTCTTCATGCCCCTCAGCCCGGTCCACCTGCGCGCCCGGCGCGAGGCCGGCGGCGTCCGCTTCAGCTGGACCCGCCGGGCACGGCGCGACGCCGACGCCTGGGAGCCGGCGGACGTGCCCCTCGACGAGGGTGCCGAAGGCTACCGCCTCGACATCCTCGCCGAGGACGGGCGGATCCTGCGCAGCCTGGGCGCCGACACGGCGAGCGTCCTCTACGCGGGCTCCGACGAGATCGCCGATTTCGGCGCGCGCCGCACCGAGATCGACGCGGCGGTGGTGCAGCTCGGCCGGCTCGCCGGCCCCGGCCCCGCCCGCCGGGCGCGGGTGAGCCTGCGGACCGTGTGACCGCCGATCCCATCCGATCCCCGACGGAGTGGCCCATGGCCGACACGACCCCGAGCCTCGCCCTGCCGCTGATCGCGGGGGGCCAAGCGCAGAAGCACGTCACCCACAACGAGGCGCTGGCGCTGCTCGACGCGCTGGTGCAGCTCGCCGTCCTCGACAAGGACCGCGCCGCCCCGCCCGCGAGCCCCGCCGAGGGCGACCGCTACCTGATCGCCGCGGGCAACCCGAGCGGTCCTTGGACCGGCTGGGCCGGCCGCATCGCCCGCTTTCAGGACGGGGCGTGGCTGTCCCTCGAGCCGCGGGCGGGCTGGACCGCCTTCGTCGCCGACGAGGCCGAACTCTACCTCTTCACCGGTTCGGCCTGGAGGCCGCTGCGCGCCACGCTCACCGTTCTCGACGGGCTGACCCGCCTCGGCGTCGGCACGGGGGCGGATGCGGACAACCCTTTCGCGGCCAAGCTCAACAAGGCGCTCTGGACCGCCCTGACGAGCGCGGAGGGCGGCAGCGGGGACCTGCGCTACACCCTCAACAAACAGGCGGCCGGCAACGTCCTCTCCCTGCTGATGCAGACCGGGTTTTCCGCCCGCGCCGAGATCGGGCTGACCGGCGACGACGACCTTCACGTGAAGGTCTCCCCGAACGGCGGCGACTGGTTCGAGGCGCTGCGGATCGACCGCGCCACGGGGCGGGTCGCCTTTCCCGGTCGCGTCAGCGTCGCGGACGTGCCGGTGCTGACCGCGCAGGTGATCGCGGGCAATAGCGGGCCGGGGCCCGTGCCGGCCGGGGCGACGCGGTACTTCACCAATGCCCTCATCGGCGGACATCAGAGTGAGGTCTACGCCGCCGCCGGCCGGCGGGGACGGTTCCGGTCCCTGCGGATCGTGACGCAGGGCGCCCCGGGCGCCGGCCAGAGCTGGACCTTCACGCTCCAGAAGCTGTTCACCGACACCGCCCTGACCTGCACGATCTCGGGAAGCGGCTCCAATCAGGCGGCCGACCTCGTCAACAGCGCGATCTTCGACGGATCGGACCGCTGGTGCCTCAGGATCGTGTCGAGCGCCGGGGCGGCGCCCACGACCAACATCCTATTCTCGCTGGTGTTCGAGGGCCTGGATTAGGCCGCCCGCCCCTCGAGACCCGTTCCCCTCGACATCGGAGATCGACGATGGACCTCAGCGCCGTCGGCCGCGCCGTGCTGATCGCCCGGGAGGGGCGGCGGCTGGACGCCTATCGCGACAGCGAGGGCATCTGGACCATCGGCGTCGGCCACACCGCCGCCGCGGGTCCGCCGGTGCCGCGGGCGGGCCTGCGTATCGGCGCGGCGGAGGCGGACGCGATCTTCGCCCGCGACGTGGCGGCCTTCGTGCGCACCGTCGCCGAGGCGCTTCCCGAGCCGCTGCCGCAGCACGCCTTCGACGCGCTGGTCTCCCTCTGCTTCAACATCGGCCCGGCGGCCTTCCGGCGCTCCACGGTGCTGCGGCGCCTGCGGGCCGGCGACCGGGCCGGCGCGGGCGAAGCGATCCTGATGTGGAACCGTCCGGCGGCGATCATCCCCCGCCGCCAGGGCGAGTTCGACCAGTTCCGCACGCCCTACGCGACCGCCCTGCCGCGAGCCCGCCGCGGCAGGGCGGTCGCG
>NZ_BPRD01000281.1 GCF_022179745.1 Methylorubrum podarium | reverse complement strand
CTCGAGCCGATCCTGCGCGAGGGCGATTTCCGCGACGCCTTCGAGCGCAAGGCGCCCTTCGCCGAGCAGATGCGCGCCATCCCCACCAGCGTCATCACCGTGAAGGATCCCGCCTTCAGCGGCCTCGCGGCGCTAGCGAGCGAGGGCGGGCGCTTCGTCTATCACGGGCAGACCTGGAAGCCCGAGGGCTGAACCGGACCTCACCGGACCTCAACCCGTCGCGCCCAACCTGCCACTGGCGCCGGCCGAACGGTCTGTTAACCATGGGTCGCGATAAGCTCGACCGTCCGGCCCGCCTCGTCCCGAGACGGCCGGAGCGTGGAGCCGCCCAGAGTCCCGACCATGCGCGCCAAGCCTTTCCTTTGCGCCCGCTTCCTCGTCCTCGCGGGGGCACTCGCTCTCCCGGCCGCGGCCCAGGCCGCGCCGCGGGCCCACAAGACGAAGGCGGCCCCGGCGGGCGTCGCCGTCGATTACAGCGTCAACCTCGCCGGCATCCCGATCGGCAACGCCCAGCTCAGCGGCGCCTTCGAGGGCGCGCGCTACCGGATGGACGTCTCGGCGGTGCTGACCGGCCTCGTCGGCGCGGTCACCGGCGGGCAGGGCTCGGCCCGCTCCTCGGGCAGCATCGCCGCGGCGCCGCTGCCGAACGCCTTCTCGATCGCCACCCGCACCAGCGGCTCGGGCATCGCCGTGCGCATGGCGCTGGCCAACGGCAACGTCACCCAGGCCGAGGTGACCCCGCCGCTGCTCGACACCGGCGACCGGGTGCCGGTCACGGCGGCGGCCAAGCGCGGCGTGATCGATCCGGCGAGCGCCCTGATGATGCCGGCCCGCGCCCGGGCCGAGCTGACCGATCCGGAGAACTGCAACCGCACGCTCCCCGTCTTCGACGGCGCCACCCGCTTCAACGTGGTGCTGAGCTACGGCGAGACCCGGCAGGTGGAGAAGCCCGGCTACAGCGGCCCGGTGCTCGTCTGCAACGCCCGCTACGTCGCCATCGCCGGCCACCGGCCCGACCGGCCGGGGGTGAAGTTCATGGAGGAGAACCGCGACATGTCGGTCTGGCTCGCCCCCGTGGAGGGGACGCGGGTGCTGGTGCCGATGCGGATCTCGGTGCGCACGACGCTCGGCACCAACATCATCGAGGCAACCCGCTGGACGCGCACCGGCACCGCGACCGCGGCGACCGGCGAGGCGCAGCCGGCGGCCGTGGCCGACGCGAGCCTGGCGCAGCGGTAGCAACCAAGGTCTTGCGTCGGTTGCTTTGGCTAAGGTCTGGTGCGCGTCCGAGGCCTCGTCGCGGCGGGGAATACTCGGAATGCAACGACGCCCTAAAAACCTGACGACCGTCATTCCGGGGCGCCGAAGGCGAACCCGGAATCGACGACTGGTCTCGACGCCATCGCACGACCGCGCATCACGGGTGGGTTCCGGGTTCCGCTGCGCGGCCCCGGAATGACGGCTTCGAGGAGCCGCCTCGAGTCTCCGTTCGCGGCATCCGATGAAAGGCATCCTCCACCTTTCGGAACGATGCTCCGCCGAGAGCAGCCGCCGGGAGGATTGCGATGCTTCGACTTGCGGCAACCAGACCCGGCACGAACGCCCTCCGGGTCGTCTGCATCATCCTGCCGATCGTCGCCTCCGGCACGGCAAGAGCCGGAGACCCCCTTACGGCCGGTCCCGATTGCGGACCCGACGCCTTCTCCTCCGCCCAGGTGATCGAAGGCCGGCCGCCCCGCCGCGGCCCGCTCACGGCGATGCCCGACACGCTCTGCACCGACCTGACGCCGCAGCAGCCGCAACCCCGGATCGACATCTACGCCTATCCCAGCGTCGGCGCCCCGGCTGGCGCACCGACGCCGGGCGTCCCATATGAGGGAAGGCCGCCGCGGTTCGCACCGTCCCGCTAGCGGCCGTTCTCCGTCGCAGGGCTTGCCGGCCCGGCTGCCCTCCGCTTCTCCGACGGCCCTCGATGCCGCAGGGATCGCCGCCCTCAGCATGACGCTTCGCACCCTTCACCGCGAGGCCCGCGCGCGCGGGGTCACGGCGGTGCTCGGCCCGACCAATACGGGCAAGACCCACATGGCGATCGAGCGGATGCTGCTGCATCCGACCGGCATGATCGGCCTGCCCCTGCGGCTCCTCGCCCGCGAGGTCTATCTCCGGGTCGTCGCCAAGGTCGGTACCGAGAACGTCGCCCTCGTCACCGGCGAGGAGAAGATCAAGCCGGACCGGCCGCGCTACTGGATCTGCACCATCGAGGCGATGCCGCGCGATCTGGAGGTCGCCTTCGTGGCGATCGACGAGATCCAGCTCGCTGCCGACATGGATCGCGGCCACGTCTTCACCGACCGGCTGCTCTACCGCCGCGGGCGCGAGGAGACGCTGCTGATCGGCTCCTCGACCATGCTGCCGCTGGTGCAGGCGCTGATTCCCGGCGTGCAGACGACGACGCGGCCCCGCCTCTCGAACCTGACCTTCGCGGGCGAGAAGAAGATCTCGCGGCTGCCGCACCGCACGGCGATCGTCGCCTTCTCGGCGGAGGAGGTCTACGCCATCGCCGAGCTGATCCGGCGCCAGCGCGGCGGCGCGGCGGTGGTGCTCGGCGCCCTCTCGCCCCGCACCCGCAACGCCCAGGTCGAGCTCTACCAGTCCGGCGAGGTCGATTACCTGGTCGCCACCGACGCGGTCGGGATGGGGCTCAACCTCGACGTCGATCACGTCGCCTTCGCCGCCAACTGGAAATACGACGGCAGCCGCTTCCGCAAGCTGACCCCGGCCGAGATGGGCCAGATCGCGGGCCGCGCCGGTCGCCACATCGCCGACGGTACCTTCGGCTCGACGGGGCGCTGTCCGCCCTTCGAGCCGGAGATGATCGAGGCGCTGGAGACGCACGATTTCGACCCGGTTCGCCTGCTGCAATGGCGCAACCCGGACCTCGACTTCGCCTCCCTCGAGAAGCTCCAGGCGAGCCTCGACGAGCACCCGCACGAGCAGGGCCTCACCCGGGCGCCGATGGGCGAGGACCAGCAGGC
Source organism: Methylorubrum podarium (assembly GCF_022179745.1). Taxonomy (GTDB): domain Bacteria; phylum Pseudomonadota; class Alphaproteobacteria; order Rhizobiales; family Beijerinckiaceae; genus Methylobacterium; species Methylobacterium podarium. The sequence goes on along the minus strand of NZ_BPRD01000281.1, from coordinate 2,858 downwards.
GTTCGAGATCCTGATGCGTGAGGACGACATCCGCGACATGGCGCGGAGCCCGTCCGCGGTAAGGCGCCTGTGGGACACCTGCGGCGTGCCGGACTACCGCAAGGTCCATCCCCAGACCCATGCCGACCTCGTGGCGCAGCTCTACCGCTTCCTGATGCGCGGCATGGCGGGGCGCATCCCCAACGACTGGTTCGCCCGCCACGTGGCGATGATCGACCGCACCGACGGCGACATCGACGCCCTGTCCCAGCGCATCGCGCAGGGGAGGACCTGGACTTTCGTGGCGAATCGCCCCGACTGGTTGCTCGATCCTCTGCATTGGCAGGGCGAGACGCGTCGGGTAGAGGACAGATTGTCCGACGCCCTGCACGAGCGCCTCGCGAGCCGCTTCGTCGACAGGCGCACCAGCGTCCTGATGCGGCGCTTGAGAGAGAAGACGATGCTGGAAGCCGAAATCACCTCCGGCGGTGACGTCACCGTCGAGGGTCAACATGTGGGCCGTCTTCACGGCTTCCAATTCGTGCCCGACCCCCAGGCCGAGGGCCACGAAGCCAAGACCCTGCGCTCCGCCGCCGAGAAGGCGCTGGCCGGTGAGATCGAGGCGCGGGCCGACCGCTTCGCCTCGGCCGCCGACGCCGCGCTGGTGCTCTCGCACGACGGCGTCATCCGCTGGACCGGCGACCCGGTCGCCAAGCTGACGCCGGGCGACAAGCTGTTCGAGCCGGGGCTTCGCCTCGTCGCCGACGACAGCCTCGCCGGCGCCTCCCGCGAGAAGGTCGAGGCGCGACTGACCGCGTGGCTGCGCGCCCACGTCGTGCGCCTGCTCGGGCCGCTGATGGAGATCGAATCGGCCGCCGACCTCACCGGGCTCGCCCGCGGCATCGGCTACCAGGTGGTCGAGGCCCTCGGCGTGCTGGAGCGGGCCAAGGTGGCGCACGAGATGCGCAGCCTCGATCAGGACGGGCGGGCGAATCTGCGCCGCCACGGCGTCCGCTTCGGCGCCTACCACATCTTCCTGCCGGCCCTGCTGAAGCCGGCGCCGCGCACCCTCGCCGCCCAGCTCTGGGCGCTCAAGAGCGGCGGCCTCGACCAGCCGGGCCTTGACGAGATCGCGCATCTGGCCGGTTCGGGCCGCACCTCGATCAAGGTCGATCCGGCCATCGCCAAGGGCCTCTACCGCGCCGCCGGCTTCCGGGTCTGCGGCGAGCGGGCGGTGCGCGTCGACATCCTGGAGCGGCTCGCCGACCTGATCCGTCCGGCCATCGCCTACCGCCCCGGCACGACGCCGGGCGAGCCCCCGGCCGGCACCGCCGACGGCGACGGCTTCGTGGCGACCGTCAACATGACCTCGCTGGTCGGCTGCTCGGGCGAGGACTTTGCGTCGATCCTGAAGTCCCTCGGCTACGTCGCGCAAGTACGCCCCGGCCCGGCCATCACCGTGCCGCTGGTCGCCGCCGCCCCGACCATCCCCGCCGCACGGCCCAGCGAGGCCGCGCCCGAGGAAACGGTTCGTGAGGGCGTGAGCGACGACGCCGCGCAGGAGACGGCGCCGGAGACCGCCGAGGCCGCTGAGACCGCGGAGCCGGCTGGCGAGACGGCCACCGCCGAGGCGACCGCCGACAGCGCGGCGGAAGCGCCGGCCGAGGCCGCCGATGCCCAGCCTGTCGATGCCGAGACCGCTGCTTCCGAAACGGAGGCTCCCGTGATCGGGGCCGCCCCGGCGGAACAGGCTGAGCCGTCTGCCGAAGCGCCCGCTCCGGTCGAGGAGCCGGCAGCGGCCGAGGCTGCGACGGAGGCCGCCGCCCCGGAATCCTCTGCCCCGATGCCGGCCGAGACGGCGGAAGCGGCGCAGGCGGCGGCCGCGACGGGAGAGGTCGAGGCCGTCGACGCGGCCGATTCGGCCGTTCCCGCCGACGAGCCTGCGTCCGAGACGGTAACGGAGGAGACCGGTGCCGAGCCGGCGGAACCGGCAGCCCCCGAGACCGTCGAGGTCTGGCATCTGCACCGTCCGCAGCGCCACGCCGGTCAGCGGCCCGGCCGCGGCCAGGGCCGCCCGGACGGGCGTCAGGAGGGCCGGCAGGACGGTCGTCACGACGGTCGCCAAGATGGCCGTCATGATGGCCGTCACGGCGAGCGCCGGGGCGACGGTCCGCGCCGTCCCCGCGAGGACCGTCCGGAGGGCGGCCGTCCGGCCCGGGCCGAGGGCCGGGGCGACGGGCGTCGGGACGGACAGGGGGAGGGCGGCCCGCGCCGCGACCACCCCGGCAACCGCAACCGGCCCGACCGCCGCGACGAGAACCGCCGCCCGAACGCCGAGCAGCGCCCGCCGCGCCGCGAGCGCCAGCCCGATCCCGATTCGCCCTTCGCCGCCCTCGCCGCGCTGAAGGCGAAGCTCGAATCCGACGGGGGCAAGCGCTGAGCGCGTCGCGTCCGGACAGGGAATGAGCGCGGGGCGCCAGCGCCTCGACAAGTGGCTATGGTTCGCGCGCTTCGCGCGGACCCGCTCGATGGCGGCCCGGCTCGTCACCGACGGCCATGTCCGCGTGAACGGGACCCGCGCCGACGCACCGGCCAAGGCGGTCCATTGCGGCGACGTGCTCACCGTCGCCGCCCCCCACGGCACGATGCTGGTGCGGGTGCTCGATCTCGGCGAGCGCCGGGGGGGTGCCCCGGAGGCGCAGCGGCTCTACGAACCGGTCGGCGAGGCCGAGTCCTGAAGCCCCGATCGCGGCAATCTTCTCTCCCGGCAAACCTGCCGCTTGATCATCGTCGCGCGAGCCTCTAAGCGGTCCGCGCCTTTACGTCCGGCATTGGCCGGCGTGTCCGCGATAGGAATGCACGATGGGCAAGGAAAAGTT
>NZ_BPRD01000280.1 GCF_022179745.1 Methylorubrum podarium | reverse complement strand
CACCGCCCGCGCCCCGCGCCCGCGTCGGTCCCCGGCCGGTTCCGGAGGGGTGGCCGAGTGGTTGAAGGCGCACGCCTGGAAAGTGTGTATACCGGAAACGGTATCGCGGGTTCGAATCCCGCTCCCTCCGCCAGTCATTCGCTCGATTAGTGCAGTTTATTTCGGTTTCGGGGCTGCGGCATCGTCTTCGTGCCTGTCGGGCTTTGCAGGACGAGCGAAAGAAGCCCGCCCTTCGGCGACACCGGTGCGGCGGGGCTCCGACCTGACCACCCTCGTCATCTCTTCTGCCCTGCTTGCCAGTCCCACCGTCACGGCCTGCCTCCGACCTGCCCGATCTGCAGTGCCATCAGAGACCGGCTCGATCCTGGCAGTTGCTGCTCTTCGGCAACGGCTTCGGAAGGTCGCCCTGTGAGCGCGAGCGAGCCCATCGGGCATCGCTCTTCCGGTTGCTGTTGCGGTGGCTGAGGCCCGTCCATCGCCGGGTCGGCTCAGCCGAGGGCGAGGAGTTCGCGCGGTTCGCTCCATTCCAGCGGCAGCCTTAACCACCGTAATTACCGGCCTCGCGGTCGTATCCGCCGTGAGCGTCGGGCCTGCAGGCGCCGGAGGCCCGCGGTGGAAGCCGACGCCGCAACCTCCGGCCGCCTGGGCGGGTGAGTCGCCGACCGCGCCGCGCTCGACGGAGCCGAAGGCCAGCCAGCCACGGCCCCATGCCCGGCGCCATCCACGTCATAGGGTTCAGGACGACCTCCCGAGACGATGCGGCAGGGAGGTTTGAAGGACCGCGGGTTTGTCCGATCGGAAGGAAACCGCGCTGGTTACCGGAATAACTCGCCGACAGCGAAGGGCCTCTCCAGGCCATTTTGCCGGCTCGTCCCAGGCGCGCCCAGGCTCCAGCTATCGGCCGCGCACCGGTCCCCATCTAGGTGCTTCGCAATGTGGGCCCCGCGTGACGCACGTTAACCGCGTCCACGTAAGGATGCTCGCGTTTCTCGCGCAGCGCGAAATCGCCCTTCGGGATGTTTTGGCGCTCGTTACCGCCTGGTTTTGACGGAAGGGTCGCCATCGTGAGAATCCGCCCAACACGGAGCCTCGCCCAGGGCTCTGACACCGTTGGGGGGAGTGGGCACGGTGGAGGTGCCGGCCAGGTACCAGCGCCCGCCGCAAGGTCTCAGCCTGCACGTCATCACGACGTGCTTCACCGTGCCGACGGCGTTCGAGCCCGGAGACGGCGAGTGCGACGCGGCGTCGGAATACGTCAGCAATCCGCGCCGACGATACTTTTGACCGATCACCTGGGCACAGAACATTGCGCTTCCAGATCGTGCCGTGATCGCCGTCCGCGCCCCTACTCCTCTCAGCCCGTCCGGCACAGTCGCAGCGGGACTTTCCGTTTGCCAACCCGCTTGCCAGCGCAAGGCGTTTCACGCACTGTCAGCAGCGTTCATGGCTTAGCAGACAGAGCAAATGGGACATCCGAATAAATCAGCGATACTTGTTCACAATGAGAGAACAGGTGGAAATTCGCTCCACGAAGCACTCGAATTCATTTACAGCGGCAAAACGATACGAGTTAATAGTTCGGATGATCTAAAAGACCAGAAAAGTTTTATCGTTGCGGCCATTCTAGAAGCCCCGCATTACGTTGCCGGCCACGTTACGCTACCAGATTTCCAGAATGCCCTGAGAGATATTCGCAGAAAAGACATGGTCGTATTTTCTTGCATCAGAGAGCCCATCGAGAGGATTGTCTCTTTATACAATTTCAATTTGAGAGTTCCGACAGCATTAGGCTCTGTATACAAACAAACGGCCGGCAGGGGATTTTCATATTTCTATTTCTACATGGTCGAAAATTATCCATCGATGGTCGTCAATTCCCAGTGCCGATATCTTTCCGGTGCAGGCTTTGTCGAGGCGCGTATTGCTGTCGAAAAAACGTTCGACGCCGTCGCGGACCTGAGCCGGATCGACGATTTGCTCAGCTACGTCGTGAAACTGACCGGCGGCGAGGCGGCATCGGCCGTCCCAAAGCTCAACAGCAATGCCGAATCAGCCAGCAATCCAGAGGTTCTGCAGCGGCTCGTAGGGCCGGCCCTCCGCCGCAAGATGGAAAACGACAATGCGGAAGATCTTGTCTTACGGGAATTTTTACTCAATGACTTTGATGGGTTATTCAAATCGGGCAATATAAATGCCGACTGACAGAATGAGAATGGTTAATACCGGCACACACTATTATCGGTAGCCAGATGATCCACGAACTGCCCATCCTGGATCGGCGCCCTCTACACACCCAGACACTCGAGCGCTGCGTCAACGGTAGCGATCTCCCTTTTTCGGCCGCAGCGTGTGGGTTGCGAAGGCTGTCCAAGCGGCGCAGGGGATCTGGCGTGTTGTCGGTTTCACGCACACGCGGGTCAGGTGTGGTGGTGAAGTCGAAGGCGCGCCTGCAGCGTCTTGCGGTCGGGCGTGAACTCGAAGTCGAGTCGGTTCGCTTGGTTCAGGAGCGTGGGGTCCATGTCGCGCAGGCGATGCGTGACCTCGACGTTCCCGAGACGATGCTGCACTGGTGGTCACGGTCGTCTGTCCGTGGCCATCGCCGTCGCCATGCTGCAAATAACGGATTCGACTGACGACACGACAGACCCCGCGATACCACAGCTCGGGTCAGAGCCGAGGATAGTGTCCGCCGGACCACCAGCAGGCCAGATTTCCTCCCGCCGCTCAGGAACGTAGCGAAATGCCTTTCAGCACTTCATCCCAAAGCCCATCGTCCGCCGGGCGATTTGGCACCTGCACGTAGCAAACCCCATCTACGCTCGAGATGTCGGGACCGACACCAGACGCCCCGTCAACCGGACATAGGACGAGAAGATTCGCTTCCCCGCTCGTTTTAGATTTCAGCGTGGAATACAAATCAACCGCATCCGCTAAGGCCCCGGCCCAGCGGATGAACAATATGGACTTCGATTGAGTTAGGTCAGCCCGCAGGCGTCGAACCCTTCGATCGAGACGCTCCCTGAAGATCGGGTACGTCGCATCCCAAGCTTTCCCTTCAACAATTGGAAAATCATGCACTGATAGGACGTCATATTTGTTATCTTTAACAAAATAGCTCTTCAATTTCTGGCTGTATTCGCCGTTAACTCCATCATCTTCATCATTGAAAATAGCATTGCCTTGATCAAGTGTGAGATTTTTAAAATCCATGAATTCTTCATAATCATTCGCGATCACACGCGATACGATTGGAATCGTATTTGTTACGACCCAATCGAATGGCATGCTATACTTTCTAAGACCTCTCTGGCGCAGATGGGCCGCCGGATCGCAGGCGCTTCCGAGACTCACGATCAGGTCGTATGACTTTTGAATATCCGCCAGATGCATTTTAATTCTCACCGATAGGCATTCCGCGGCCGATCGACCAAACGAAATGATTAGCGTCCTTACAGGCTTTCCAGCATGGCCTCTCGGCGCCGCTCAATCTCGGCAGCCAGCATGAAGTTGCCAACGAAACCCCGCTCGATCCTTGATCGAAACATTGCGTTCCCTGCTGCGCCGGCCGACATCGTCAACCGGCGGGCCAAGGGTCATACGACAGGCGTCCTGAGCGTTAAAGCTCTGTCGAATTCGCCTGCCCTGTCGCTCACCCGTTGCTTCACGCGGTCGTCCAAGCGCTTTCTGCGTTCCATCCGCACTGCGCGCCCACGGCCCCGGCGAACACCGCGTCGAGCTGCAGCCGATCCGCCTCGACCACCGAACCGCCGATGGCGACCGGACGGCAGCGGGCATCCCAACCCGCGGGACGAAGTCCGGGCTGTGCTGGGCACGGTCGGAGTCTTCGATGAAGAAGAGATGACGCTCCAAGTCAGCGGCGCGACCGACAGTACCCAGGAACTATCGACAGGCAAAAAGATGTTATCTCAGCACTGAAACATTTCGGCCGCCTTGGAAACAAGATGAATTGTTATTTTTCCGCATTACGGAAACCTATCCGATAAATCGAAGGCTTCCATTAGGATCTTGCCGCTATCGACCAACCTGACCGGTCAGGGCGTGGGATGGCTTGTGTGCGGCGTACTTCTTGGGGACAGGGCGAACTGTACGAAACGCTCTGCCTGCTGATGATCGGCACCGGCTGCTTCCTGATCGGGAGCCAGCTCGGCGCCTTCGAAATCGCGACCGCCTTCATCCTGCGCCACGGCCTGCTCGACCTGGTCATGCAGGCCGGCTTCATGGGGATCGCGCTGTTCGGAGCCGCCGTCCGCAAGTCGCTGATCCTGCGGCGAACCATGCGGGAGCGCGACGCGGCCACGAAGCAGGCCGAGGCGATCGCGCGCCACGACGCCCTGACGGGTCTGGCCAACCGGCGCCTCTTCGTCGAGGCGGTGGAGGATCTGCGCGGACGGATGGCGGGGCGTGATCGGGCGGCGGTGCTCCTGATCGACCTCGACCGATTCAAGCCTGTGAACGACCTCTACGGTCACGCCGCCGGCAACGCCGTGCTCTGCGCCGTGGCCGATCGTCTCGAAGATCTGCTGCCGGCCGGCGGCCTCGCCGCGCGTCTGGGCGGCGACGAGTTCGCTCTCCTGGTTCCTTTCACGGGCAGCCTCGACAACCTCACGCGGCTGGCCCAGCAGGTCATCGCGAGCCTCGTCGCGCCGATTGCCTGGAACGGCGGTGCGGTGAAGATCGGCGCGACCATCGGCATCGCCGTGGTCAGCGCGGAGAGCGATGCCGACGCGCTCCTGCACGCGGCGGATCTCGCCATGTACCAGGGCAAGCGCGAAGGGCGCGGCACCTGCCGGGTTTTCGAGGATTCCATGGACGCGGAGCTGCGGGAGCGGGCTGCGCTCGAAGCGGAGCTGCGCGAGGCGATCGAGTCCGGCAAGATCGAGCCCTTCTATCAGCCCGTCGTCTCGCTGCCGCAGCGCGACTGCGTCGGACTCGAGGTGCTGGCCCGCTGGCGCCACCCGACCCGGGGCCTGCTCGGACCGGACCAGTTCATTCCGATCGCGGAAGAGACCGGCATGATCGCCGATCTCAGCTATCACCTGCTGCGGCAGGCCTGCCTCGACGCGCGATCCTGGCCGTCGCATCTGCTGCTCGCGATCAACATCGCGCCCCAGCAGTTCCAGGATCGGGACCTCGCCCAGCGCATCCTGGCGATCCTGGCCGAGACCGGGCTCTCGCCGCACCGGCTGGAGGTGGAGATCACGGAGAGCGCCCTGGTGCGCGATCTGGAGGCGGCGCGGGCCACGCTGACCTCGCTGCAGAATCTCGGCGTCCGGATTGCCCTCGACGATTTCGGCACCGGCTATTCGAGCCTTTACCACCTGCGCGAGCTGAAGTTCGACAAGCTCAAGATCGACCGGTCCTACGTGGACACGATCACCATGAGCGCCGAGCGCGCCAAACTCGTCGACGCGATCATCAAGCTCGGTTCCAGTCTCGGTCTCGTGACCACGGCGGAGGGCATCGAGACGGATGCGAGCGTCGACTGGCTCTCCGACCAGGGCTGCGACTTCGGCCAAGGTTACCTCTTCGGCAAGCCGATGCCGAAGGAGGACGTCGCGCAGATGCTGCGGGCCGGGCCGATGCCGGACCTGGTCGGCATACCCAGCCTGCTCGAAAGCCGCATCCTTGCCGTGCCCAAGGAAGCCTTCGTTCAGTGCGGACTCGGCCGAGCGGCGTGAAATCCGAGGCGGCGGGACTCTGCGCGGCATCGTCGTGCCGAAGCGCTGTCCTCCCTCCCCCCTAATACGGCGTCCGGTCGATCACCTCGGGTTCGGCCCCGCTCCGTCATCACGAGGCGACGCCGAAGCGATCTTGCGGATATCGCATGACATCGCCCGTACGATCGGCGCCCGGGTCACTCCTGCCCTCCGACCGGCACGCGGCAGGGCGCGGGAACCTCGCATCTCACTGTGGGGATTGCTCCCTGGAAGACGCACGCTCCTCGACCACTTCATGATCTCGCGCCACGCTCACCGCGTTCGGTCCGGCCTGATATGAAGATCCGGCCGGCGGACGGACGCCGTCGTCGAAAGTGAGCTCATGGCCCGTAAGCGCCTCCGCCCCACCGTCGAGAGCCTGATCGAAACGGTCGGCCGGCTCGGCCTGGCGCCGAACACCGTCGATCTCGAGGCCCTGCGCACGCAGCTCGAACTGCCGGAATTCGGAGCGGTGATCGAGGACGAGCGCGTGGCGCGCGCGCTGCGGGAGATGCGGATGGCCCGCGCCTTCGCCGAGACCGGCGTTCCTGCCCTCAAGCGCGCGGTGCCCGCCCTCAGGGCCGCGGTGACCAAGGACCATCGCATCCGCTGGAGCGTCCGGATCAGCATCCCGCTGCTCGATGCGGGCCGGCTGGACCTGCGCATCGATGCATCGCCGGACCCGATCACCGCCGAGATCCTCCAAGGGATGGCCGCCCGGAACGATCCGGCACGCCGCCTGGACGAGTTGCGCGCCGCCGTGACGGGAATGAAGGTTCAGGTCGCGCGCGACCTGCATAAGCCGATCGATCGGCTCAGGGCCCAGATCCTCGCCGATCTCCGGGACGTGGGCGCCGACGCCGCGGCCTATCTCGAGCATATGGACCGCTCGCTGCGCTCCCGCCCGTTCAGCCTCGGTCCCAGGCTCGCCCGCTCCCTCGCGGACGCCCTGACGCCGGTCCGGCAGCGGGCCAAGGCCGTGGCGCGGGAGGGCTCGCGCCTGCGGCGCCTGCGGGATCAGGTCGGGTTCGGTGCCTACATCGAAAAATTCGCGGCGGCGCGCAGGCTGAACCGCCGCATCCTCTTCCACATGGGGCCGACCAATTCCGGCAAAACCTACGCCGCGCTGCAGGCGCTGACCGCGGCGCCGACCGGTGCCTATCTGGCACCGCTGCGGCTCCTGGCGCTCGAAAACTACGAGGCTTTGCGCGAGCGCGGCCTGCGTGCCGGCATGGTCACCGGTGAGGAAGTGCTGGGGGAGCCGGAGCCGACCCACACCGCCCGCACGATCGAGACGGCCGACCTCACCCGCCCGATCGACGTCGCCGTCATCGACGAGATCCAGATGCTCGCGGATCCGGATCGCGGCTGGGCCTGGACGAACGCCCTGTTCGGCGTCCCGGCCAAGACCGTCATCGTCTGCGGATCCGACGATGCCCTGTCGTACGTCCGCCGCGCCGCCGAGGCGGCGAACGAGTCGCTGGAGGTGATCGGCTTCGAGCGCAAGTCGCCGCTCGTGCTTCTGGACGAGCCCGTCCCGCTGGAGAAGGTCGAGCCGGGCGACGCCGTCGTCGCCTTCTCCCGCCGCGCCGTGCACGAGAATCGCGAGATCCTGGTCGCCCGCGGGCACCGGGTGGCGACCATCTACGGGGCTCTGTCGGCGGAGGTCCGGCGCGCCGAGGCGGCGCGGTTCCGATCCGGGGACGCCAACGTCCTCGTCACGACAGATGCCATCGGCATGGGGCTCAATCTTGGTCCGCTGAAGCGGATCGTCTTCTCGGCCGTGCGCAAGTGGGACGGCGTCGGGGAGCGCGCCCTCACCAATTCCGAGATCCGGCAGATCGCCGGCCGGGCCGGGCGCTACGGCTACCACGATGTCGGCACCGTGGCGGCCACCGAGGCGACCGCCATCGAACCGATCCGAACCGCCCTGGCCGGCGCCCCCACGGCCCCGGCGGCCGACACGCGCTTCTACGTGCGCCCGGACCTGACCGCGATCCGCTCCGTGGCGGAGGAGATGCGGACTTCGAGCCTCTACGAGGTGATGACGCATTTCGCGCGCGCCACCTTCTATGCCGGCTCGCCGTTCCAGCCGTCGGCCCTGGAGGAGGTTCTGGAGATCGCGCGCATCATCGACCGCGCGCGCCTTCCGATCGAGGAGAAATTCGTCTTCTCGGTCTGCCCGATCAACCGGCGCGACGAGATCGCCATGGGCATGCTGGAGCGGTGGAGTCAGGTCCGGGCCGCGGGAGCGACGGTGCCGGCCCTGCGCGCGAGCCTCGCCGGCGAACTCGACTATCAGGAGCGGACCGTGCGGCTCGCCAGCGCCTATCTGTGGCTGTCGCGGCGCTTTCCCGAGACGTTCGACGATGTCGAGGCGATCCGGCAGATGCGCGGGCGCGCCAACGACGCGATCGAGCATCACTTGCGAGAGACGGCGACGCGTAAGGCGGAGCGACGAACCCGACGCGCTGTGGGAACGCGTTGACGGTTCCGCGGCGGACGCCCGGCCGAGCGGCGGATATGAGGCCCCCTCCCCTTTCGGGGTCCACTGCCTCTCATGCCGTTCGGAATGCCCTGAACGGCAAAAAGCCCGCTGCCTTTT
>NZ_BPRD01000279.1 GCF_022179745.1 Methylorubrum podarium | reverse complement strand
CGTCGCGCGCTGATCGGCGGCGCCGCGGCCGATCAGCGCGCGACGCGTCGGCGCGAAAGGTGTTTCGGGCATCACCGCGATCCCTGCGCCGCGAACCAGGCGGCGATGGCCCGGCTCTCGGCCTCGTCGAAGCCCTTGGCGATGCGGTTCATCAGGGTGGCCGGCCGTGCGCCGCCGCGGAACGCGTCGAGCGCCGCCACGATCTCGGCCTCGGACCGTCCCTCCAGCCTGCCCATCGCCGCGCCCTCGGTGTGGCAGCCGGTGCAGGAGGAGGCGCCTGGGGGAGGGCGCATCTCGGCCGCGCCCGCACCCGACCCGAAGGCGAGCGCGGCCAGAAACGCGAGCGCCGGCCGCGCCGCCCTCATGCGCGGCGCAGGTCCGCGTCCTTCAGGGGCAGATGGCGCACGCGCTTGCCGGTGGCGGCGAAGACCGCGTTGAGTACCGCCGGGGCCGCCACCGCGATGGTCGGCTCGCCGACGCCGCCCCAGAAGCCGCCGGACGGCATCAGGATGGTCTCGACCACGGGCATCGCGTCCATCCGCATGACGGGATAGCTGTCGAAGTTGGTCTGCTCGATGCGGCCGTCCTTGACCGTGCAGGCGCCGTAGAGCGCCGCCGACAGGCCGTAGACGAAGGAGCCGGCGACCTGCGCGTCGATCTGCTGCGGGTTGACCGCGTGGCCGGGATCGGTCGCCGCGACGATCCGGTGGATCTTCAGCTCGCCGGCCTCCGAGACCGAGACCTCGACCGCGCCCGCCACGTAGCTGCCGAAGCCCATGGTCTGGCAGAGGCCGCGGTGGACGCCCTCCGGTGGTTTGGTGTCCCAGCCGATCTTGTCCGCCACCGCCTGCAGCACGGCGCGGTGCTTGGGGTGATTGCCCATCAGCTTCAGCCGGAAGGCGAGCGGATCCTGGCCGGCGGCGTGGGCCAGCTCGTCCATGAAGCATTCGAGATAGATGGCGTTCGGGTTGAGGTTCACGCCCCGCCAGAAGCCCGGCAGGATATGCGGGTTGCGCATGGCGTGATCGACGAGGATGTTCGGGATCGTGTAGCCGATCGCGGCTTCCGGCCCGCCCGGGTTGAGCCCCTGGAAGGTGACGGGGTCGCGGCCCTCGACCATGCGCTGGGGCGCGACCGAGGCCAGGATCGACTGGCCGGAGATGCGCATGTGCAGACCGGTCAGGTTGCCGTCGCTGTCGAGCGCGCCGCGCAGGCGGCACTGCGTGACCGGATGGTACCGGCCATGGATCATGTCCTCCTCGCGGGTCCAGATCAGCTTCACCGGCGTGCCCGGCATCTCCTTCGCGATCTGCACCGCCTGCCGCAGCCAGTCGTGCGTGGCGCCGCGGCGCCCGAAGCCGCCGCCGAGATGGATCTTGTGGACCTCGCAGGCCGTGGCCGACAGGCCGGCGGCCTCGGCGGTGGCGGCCAGCGCCGCCTCTCCGTTCTGCGTCGGCGCCCAGACCTCGCAGCGCTCCGGCGTCCAGACCGCGGTGGCGTTCATCGGCTCCATCGTGGCGTGGTTCTGGAAGGGCACGCCGTAGACGGCCTCCACCACCTTGGCCGCCCCCGTCAGCGCACCGGCCACATCGCCGGACTTGTTGCCGACGAAGGCCTCCTGCGCGTCCAATCCCTCGCGCAGAGTCGCCGCGATGGTCTCGCTGGAGACCGTCGCGTTCGGGCCCTCGTCCCAGACGACCGGCAGCGCGTCGAGGGCGGTCTTGGCGCGCCAGAACGTATCGGCCACCACGACGACCGCGCTGTCGCCGATCTGTAGCACGCGCTTGACGCCGGGCATGCCCGAGACCGCCGCCGCGTCGAAGCTCTTCACGGTGCCGCCGGTCACCGGGCAGTCCCGGATCGCGGCGTTGAGCAGGCCGGGCAGGGTCAGGTCGATCCCGTAGACCTGGGAGCCGTCGAGCTTGGCCAGGGTGTCGAGGCGCTTCAGCGGCTTGCCGGCGAGCGTCCAGTCCTTGGGATCCTTGAGCACCACCTCCTTCGGCGGCTCGATCTTCGCCGCCTCCGCGGCGACCGCGCCGTAGGTGGTCCTGCGGCCGGACGGTCCGTGGGTGATGACGCCCCGCTCGACCCGGCACTCCTCGGCCGGCACGCCCCAGCCCTTGGCGGCGGCGGCGATCAGCATGATGCGGGCGGCGGCGCCGCCCTTTCGGACGTATTCGTGCGACTCGCGGATGCCGCGGCTGCCGCCGGTCGAGTAGTCGCCCCAGATGCGCTTGCGGGCGAGGTTCTGGCCCGGGCTCGGATACTCGGTGGTGACGCGGGCCCAGTCGCAGCCGAGTTCCTCGGCGACGAGCTGGGCGAGGCCGGTGAGGGTGCCCTGGCCCATCTCCGAGCGGGCGATGCGGATCACCACGGTCTCGTCCGGCCGCACCACGACCCAGGCATTCACCTCCGGGACGGCGGGCGCCGCGTCGAGGATCGCGGCCCGGGCCGGGGCGAGGGCCGGAATATGGAAGCCGAGGGTGAACAGGCCGGCGCCGGCCAGCACGGTGCGGCGGGAGGGGCGGGAGGTTTGGCGAGCGCTGCGCATCGGTCTTCCCCTCAGCCGGACTGGCCGCGCTCGGCGGCGAGCTTGATGCCCGCGAGCACGCGGTTGTAGGTGCCGCAGCGGCAGATGTTGGTGATCTCGGCGCGGATCTGATCCTCGCTCGGGCGCGGGTTCTGCGCCAGCAGGGCGGCCGAGGCCATGATCATCCCCGGCTGGCAGAAGCCGCATTGCGGAACGTCGAGCTCGGCCCACGCCTTCTGAACTGGGTGATCGGCGCCGGGCGCCAGCCCCTCGATCGTGACGATCTTCTGCCCCGGTTCGACCGAGGAGAGCGGCACCGAGCAGGCGCGCACCGCCGCGCCGTCGATATGCACGGTGCAGGCGCCGCACTGGGCGATGCCGCAGCCGTACTTCGTGCCGGTCAGGCCGATCTGCTCCCGGATCACCCACAGGAGCGGCGTGTCCGGCTCGGCATCGAACTCGCGCACGACGCCGTTGACGTTCAGTCGCGCCATGGCATCCCTCTCCTTGGAATCGTCCTAAGGCATACGGTATCCCTCGGATGCCGGGACATCACAAGGGGTGCCTGCGACCGCCGGGTGCGGGTGACAAGTCATGACGCTGCGATGGCCCGCTCGATCCTCTCCCCTGTCAGGGTTTACCCGGAACCGAGGTCGTCAAGCGAAGCTGCGTCACGCCGTTCCGAGCTGGTCAGGGCCGCGGCAATTCCGCAATTACGCTGGCCTGATCCGCCAATGGGCATCGAGCCGTCAGGCTCCGGCCGCCCGATGGTTCGAGTATGCTGCGAGTTTGATCGAAGACATGGAGTTGCGCGGCTCCACTCGATTTCTTTCAAGCACCGACGCAGCCTCAAGCGATGCCGAGGGCGTAGATGAGCGCGAGGCTGATCATGACCAGCACGAGGAGCGAGCCGGTGACGGCCGCCGTCACGCGGGCGCCGACCCGGGCGAGAACCCGTACGTCCACGCCGAGCCCGAGAGCGGCCATCGCCACGATGGTCAGGTAGCCGGCCACCT
>NZ_BPRD01000278.1 GCF_022179745.1 Methylorubrum podarium | reverse complement strand
CCGTCTTCCCGCTGCCCCTGAACACGGGGCAGCGGGAAGACGGGCGAGGCCGGGCTGAACGCGTCCGAGAAGTGATAGGCGACGCCGGACACCGCACCGCCGACATAGATGTCACCGACCGGCGACGCGAAGCAGGTGGGGTTCGGATTGGCCTTGATGGTCGGGCCGTAGACGGGCGTCGAGATCGTAGCCTTGCAATGTTCGGATGCGGCCGGAAGCGGCGCCGCGGCAGGCACGTCGGCGGCGCGAACCGATGCGGAAGCGAGGAGAGCGAGCGCGGCCGTGGCGGCACGCAGCATGGTCTTGGATGTCATCGTGAACCGAGCCCCCCTAGCTTCTTCACACGTCCGATCACTTGGCGGATCCGTCGGACTGTCTGAGGTCGAATCGCGCGAAGCGCCAACAACGCATCGATTATCGCGCTAGGAAACATTCGCGCTCAAGCAGAAACTTCGTTCTAGTCCCGTCCGCACTGATCTTCGGCGGGCGATGTATCAAACAAGCAACAAAGCAGCGGTGCCGGTCGGGTCGAGTTAAGGATTTGGTCACATAATGAAGCGGGCGCCGCCTTCTTCAGTGTCCTGCCCCGGAAAACATGCCTTGCACGGACCGCGCCGTCGGCGGATCGAGACACGGGCAACGGGCACGACATCCGTTACTCAGCGAGATTGCGAAGCCGCATCAGCATCGACGGGACATCTCGAAGACGTCGACGGGGCATGCGTCGATGCAGCTTCCACAATTGACGCAATCCCCCGACAGGATGAACGCCGTTCCACTTCCCTTCAGGGCCGGCGTGATGACGTGGGGCTCGGTACAGATCTGGAAGCAGGCCCCGCAATGGGTGCAATCGGCACGTTTGGTCGCGGCCACGCGCACGACGCTGGCGCGGCCGACGAGGCCGTAGAAGGCGCCGACCGGGCAGAGATGGCCACACCAGCCGCGGCGCGTGATCAGCAGGTCGAGCAGGAACACGGCCGCGATGACGATCCAACCCGCGCCGAGCCCGAAGATCAGGCCGCGTTGGAGCAGGCTGACGGGGTTGACGAACTCCCAGGCGATCGTGCCGGTCAGAACGGAGGCGAGCAGCGCGCCGGCCAGCACCCAGAGCCGGGTCCGGCGGTCGAGCTTGCGGTCACGGGTGATGCCGAGCTTTTCCCGCAGCCAGAAGGCCGTGTCGGTCACGATGTTGACCGGGCAGATCCACCCGCAATAGGCGCGCCCGCCCACCACGACGTAGAACAGGATGATCACGAGAGCACCCAGAAGCGCGACACTCGCCGGCACGGTTCCGGCGGCGAGAGACTGGAGGGTGATGAAGGGATCGCTGAGCGGCAGGATGCCGAGGATCTCGCTCGACGCGAAGTTACCCCGGACGAGCCAGAGCCCCGCGAGCGGGCCGGCCATGAAGACGCCGAGCGCCGTGATCTGCGTGAGGCGTCGCAGGAACCACCATTTGTGGGCGCGCAGCCAGCCCTTGGCCGCCACGCCCTCGGCCCGTGCCGCCGCCGTCGGATTCAGGCGCTTCACGCCGCCCTCCCGGCCGGGTTGCGGCCGCGCCCGCCGAGGCCGAGTTCGCGCGGCAGCACCCGGATCGCGGCGTGGCCGAGCACGCAGTGCTTCTCGCAGGTGCCGCAGCCGGTGCATTTGTCGGAATGCACCGTCGGGATCACCATCCGGCGACCCTTGATCGTCTGGACTTCCAGCGTGATCGCCTCGTCGCGGATCGGGCAGACGCGGTGGCAGATGCTGCAGGTCATGCCCTTGTAGTTCAGGCAGCTCTCGTGCCCGACCAGGACGGCGACCCCCATATCGGCCTTCCGGATGCTCGGGATGTCGCGGTCGAGGGCGCCGGTCGGGCAGGCCTTGGCGCAGGGCACGTCGGCGCACATGAAGCAGGGCGTTTCGCGGGCGACGAAGTAGGGCGTCCCGAGCGGCGCCTCCTCCCCCATCTCGGCGAGGCGCAGTGTGTCGAACGGGCAGGCCCGCACGCAGAGGCCGCAGCGGACGCACGCCCCCTGAAAGTCGTCCTCCGGCAAGGCGCCGGGCGGCCGCAGCGCCGTCGCCTCGGCCTTGCGCGCCGACTCGACGTAGGCCGTGAGCGAAAGCCCGGCGAGGCAGGCGACGCCCGCGGCCTTGGCGCCGCTCGTCAGAAGGTCCCGCCGCGACGGAGGGTTCGGCTTCGCCATTTCAGGCCTCCCGGCGTCCTACTGGTCCGCGGCCGTGCCGGCGACATCGAGTTCCATCCGGATGATGGGATGGATCCAGCAGCGCACGACGACGTGGCCGGCTCGGCGGAGCACCGCGCGCTTGGTCGTGCGCGGCGGCTGCGTGTCGAGGGTTTCGACCTGACCGTCCTCGTAGGTGAGGTACAGGTTGTGAGAGATGTCGGCATGATTCACGAAGCGGATCGTGTCGCCCACGCGGGGCTTGATCGCCACTTCCTGCAGTTCCGCGTGATGGATCGTCACCTCGAATTCTTCGGCGCTCGCCGGCGCGGTCAGCAGCGCCACGCTCAGGGCGAGGCCGGCGGCAAGGCGGCGGAATGCGGGATCGAGGGCCATCCGAGTGTTCCTCATCACGGCAGGTGCGGCAGGGTGAGGGCGGCGGGTTCCGCCGCCAGGGATTCGAGGAAGGCAGTGAGATCGCGCCGCTCCTGCGCGCTGAGCTCGACCGGCTTCATCTCGAAGGACAGGCTCGGGCGCCGCTCGCCGCCCTTGACGTAGTGTTCGATCACCGCGTCCAGGCTGCCGAGTTGCCCGTCGTGCATGTAGGGGCCCTGCATCCGCAGGTCGCGCAGCGACGGCGTCTTGAAGGCGTAGCGCATGGCAGTGACGCTCGGCGGCGCGAACTTGCCGCGGCCGAGATCGTCGCCCGCCCTCAGGCCGATGTCGTGGAAGCTGTCATCGGTGAAGCGCCAGCCGGAATGGCAGGCCGCGCAATGGGCTTTGCCGGTGAAGAGCGCGAAGCCGCGGCGAGCATCGGCTCCGATGGCCGCCTCGTCGCCCTTGATCCAGCGGTCGAACGGCGCCTCGCCGGAGACGAGCGTTCGCTGGAAGGTGGCGAGCGCCGCCGTGACGTTGCGCGCGCTGATCGGCTCCTCACCGCCGAATGCGGCGCGGAAGAGCGGGGCGTAGCCCGGAACCGCGTTCAGGCGCTCGACGACGAGGTCCATCGACATGTTCATCTCGTCGGGTGCCGTGATCGGCATGCGTGCCTGCGCCTCGAGGCTGTCGGCCCGGCCGTCCCACTGGAAGGCTGAGCCCCAGGCGAGATTACGCACCGGCGGGGTGCGCCGTGGCAGCGAGACCATGCCGAAGCCCACCGCCCGGGTGAGACCGTCGCTCCAGCCGAGGCTCGGATTGTGGCAGGTCGCGCAGGAGACGCTGCCCGAGCGCGAGAGCCGCGGATCGAAGAACAGCGCCTTGCCGAGCGCCACCTTCTCCGGCGTCGCCGGGCTGGCCTTGGGATGCGGCACGCCGTCCGGCCGGCGGAAGCGCGCCTTCAGCGCGGCGACATCCTGCCGTGAGGGGCCGTCGATCGCCGTGGCGGCGTCGGAGCGCGCAGTCACGGCGTAGGCGCCGCCGCAGACGAGGACGGCCCAGGCGATCAGAACGGGAATCGGCAGGATCGGCCGCATGGCCCTCATCCTCGTTGGCGCTCTCGCCGGGATCAGGACGCGAGCGCCAGATCGGCGCCGCGGCGGCGGGCGATCTCGCGCAGGAGCGTCTCGCGGGCGGCGAGGTCGGCGAGACTCGCCATGTGGGCGACACGCCAGCGCGCCTCGCCCCGCAATCCGTGCGTGCCCTCGCCGGGCGCTTCCAGATCCTGGAGCACGGCGTCGCGCCAGACCTCCAGGGCGTCGATGAGGACCGTCAGCGGCTGGTCCTTGAAGGTCACGGCGCAGCCGAGGGTGCCGCTGTGGGCCAGCATCTCCAGGGTCACGGTGGGGATCGGCCGCCGCGGCTTCGCGGGAAAGGGCGCCTTGCCGGCCCGCCAGCACGTCAGCACCGCATAGGCGTTCAGGAGGCGCCAGGCCGGGTCCGAGGCGTTGCGGGCGCGCTGGTAGACGCGCAATAGCGGCTTGAGGTCGTCCGGCGCGAAGGCCACGGCGTCGAGGTCGAGGTCGAGCGCGCTCGGACGGAACGGGGTGCAGCGCCAGCGCGCCTCGTTGGCCGGATCGGCCACGCGCCAGCCGGCAATGGCCATGCCGCGTCCGAGTTCCAGTGTCCAGCGGGCGAGCCGGTCCTCCAGATCGTGCCGACATGCATCGAAGGCAGCGTA
The DNA here is from genome assembly GCF_022179745.1 of Methylorubrum podarium. Lineage (GTDB taxonomy): Bacteria > Pseudomonadota > Alphaproteobacteria > Rhizobiales > Beijerinckiaceae > Methylobacterium > Methylobacterium podarium. The sequence goes on along the minus strand of NZ_BPRD01000278.1, from coordinate 4,411 downwards.
GGGCTCGGCGCTCTTGATCCGGTAGATGATCTCGCTGAGCTTGCCCGACTCGTCGCCGTAGCAGGCGATCTCGGCCGGCATGCCGTCCAGCTCGACCGTCAGTACCTCCTTCGCGGATTCGGCCCGGACGTCGATCTCCCAGCTCTGGGTGATGGGATTGCGCACGAAGAAGCCGACCAGCACGTCGCGCACGGACCGGTCCGCCTGCGAGCGCTGAAGGCTCGCGGCCGATGTCTCGCCCTTGAGCGAGCCGGTCAGATCGTAGGGAATCCACATCGGTGCACCTTGCGCGCTGACGGCCCCTCCCCACGGAGCGGGGGCGTTCGTGTCTCGGGGAGGGGACGGCGGAGAAGGGCCGGCAGGTCGCGGTCCGCTTGCGTCGGAAACCTGCCGGCCGCGTCGCTACTCGACGACGACCTTGCCCTTCATGAAGGGATGGGGCGTGCAGATGTAGTCGTAGGTTCCCGGCGTGTTGAACTTGACCGAGAAGGTCTGGTTGGAGCGCAGCATCGGCCCTTCCAGCTCCTTGTCGACGCTGCCGCCGGGCTTGAAGTGCACGTTGTGCGGCAGGGCCTCGGTGTTGGTCCAGGTCACGGCCGAGCCCGCCTTGATGCGGACCTCGGGGGTCGCGAACTTCATCTTGGCGATCTTGACCTCGGTGCTGCCGGCGGGCGCCTCCGGCACCACTTCGAGCGCGCCGGCGGCAAGCGCCGCACCGGCGGAGAGGGCAGCAAGCGTTGCTGCGAGAACGAGGACGCGCATGGGGTTCGACTCCGATGTCTCAGGGCTGTCCGGGAGCCGCGGCCCGCAGGCCGCGGCGGGGGATCAGCCGGCCTTTCCGACGATGGGCGAGATCGTGCAGTGGTAGGTCATGGCATCGTCCTCGGCGCCGAAGCACCAGATGATGTCGTTGCCGAATTCCGGACGGTAGACCGGCAGCTCGCCTTCGGTGTTCAGGCACGAGCACCGGGTGGACATGTTGGCGCCGCAGCAGTCGCGGTAGGAGATCAGGTAGCTCTGCTTGTCGGTCGGGTTGTAGCAGCTGGCGACCCAGGAGCTGGACGCGAGCTTGGTGCCGGGCGGGCAATTGGTGAGCGAGCCGCCGGAGCAGTCGCAGATGTTGCCGTCGATGGAGCAGTGGCGCCAGTAATCGCAGGCCTGCACGTCGTGGTCCTGCGGCGTCCACTTGCCCCGCGGATCGCCTGCGCCCTCGGCGGCGTTGGCGCGGCTGACGCGCCCGCGGCGGTCGACCGGAAGCAGGGGCACCAGCGCCACGCCGGCCACCGCCGTGCCGACACGCCCGATGAAGCCGCGGCGGCTGGTATGCCCCGCCACCTTGCGGGACATCTTCTCGAAGAGATCGTCGAATTGGGATTTTCCGAGCATCGTTTCCTCGTCGCTGTTCTGGGTTTGCGGACGCAGGCGCCGTTCGATCAGGCGGCCTTGGCGCCGTGGCTGTGCTTCCGGCTCGTCATGAATTGCTGGATCGACGCGAAGCCGCTCTTGTCCGCCTCGAGCAGGCTCTCGAGATGCTCGCGGGTGTTGGTGAGGCCCTTGGCGCGGATCACCCCCTCGGCATCGAGCAGCACGCCGTAGGGGATCTTACCGACTTGGAAGGCCATGCCGACCTCGGCCGAGACGACGTAGCGGATGTCGCCGAGCTCGTGCTTGGCAAGGAAGCGCTGGTGCTCGTCCGGCTGGCCGTCGCTGATCATCACCACCGCGAACTTCTCGGCCCGGGCGATCGACTTGATCAGCGGGAAGAGCTTGTCGCAGACCGGGCAGGTCGGGGCGGTGAACATCAGCAGCGTCGGGCGGCTCGCCGCGCTCGGTCCACCGATGCGCACGGTGGCGCCGGCGTGATCGGGCAGGTCGAAGACCGGCGCGGCGTCGCCGATGTCGGGGCCGTGATCGGTGATCATGGCGCCCAGGGGCGAGGAGCGTTCGTGGAGGAGGCCGACCTGCCGCAGCAGGCCGAGCAGGAGCACGGCGCAGCCGATCAGGGCGAGCCAGAGCAGGACGTTCGAGGCGATCAGGAACTGCATGGTCATCGCAGTCAGCCTTTCGAGAGGGAAGAGGGACGCGCGCCGGCCTGAAGCCCGTTCAGGAGCGAGGCGCTGTAGCCGAGGAGGAGGGCGAGGCCGGCGGCCGCGAAGCCGACGGCGAGATCGAAGGGGCCGGCGGCGGGCGCCGCCGGCAGGATCCAGGCGAGGCCGAGGGCCGCGAGGGCGAGGCCCGCGTTGCGGCCGACGAGCAGCCAGCCGAGCGGCTGCCGCATGCCGTTGCGGAAGCATCCGCAATCGATCGCCGTCCGGCCGCGGGCCACGTTGATCGCGATGGCGAGGCCGAACAGGACCAGCAGACCGCCGAGGCCCGCGGCGGCGATCGCGGCCGTCGCCGGGACCGCGAGGCCCGCGGCAAGCCCCAACTCCACGAGCGGAAGCGCGGCGGCGAAGGGGCGGGCCATCGCCTCGGGCATCAGCCGGAAGTTCCGCACGACTCCGAAGAACTCGTCGGCGTGACGCAGCTTCGGCAGGGCGGCCGCGACGAAGAGCAGGATCAGGAACGACCGCAGGAAGACCGTGACGACGGGCTCGCCGAGGAGCGGCAGGGCGATGTCGGACATGATCGTCACATGTCCGAGGTCGTGATGACCTGCGGGCCGGCGCCGAGCTGGTTGACGCTCGACATTTGCTTGCCGGTCTCGGGATCGAAGATGAACAGCGTCTTGGCGCCGGTGGAGAGCGCGTAGAGCTGCGGCTTGGCATCCTGACTCACGCCGACGGAATCGATCTCGTGCTTGAGTTCGAGCTTGTTGAGGCGCTTGCCGGTCTTGGCATCGATGACGAACACGAAGCGGCTCGGGGCCTTGTGCTTGGAGGCCGCGCGCTGGTCGCCGAGCAGGAAGATGCGATCGCTGTCGCGGTGATAGGCGACCTGCTGCCAGCCGCCCGGCGCCCAGCCGTCCTTCTTCTCGGCCTCGGTGAACGCCTCGATCGCGGGCAGGAACTTGGCCTCCTGCGAGGAGAGATCGACCTGGAAGATCTTGCCCGTGTAGGTCGGCCACACGAGGCGGCCGTTCTTGGGCGAGTAGGCCGGGTGGTTGATGACGTACTCGTTCTCCTTGTGGAAGATCTCGGTCCGTTTGGTCTGCGACTTGCCGTCGGCTCCGATGCTGACCTTCAGCAGGCTGCCGTCGCGGCAATGCATGAAGAAGGTGTCGTTGCTCGAGGGGAAGATGTGGTAGCAGTCCGGAACCTCGATCATCCGGTCGAACTTCTTGCCGGCGAGGTCGACGACGCCGACGGCCGGCTGCGGCGAGAACTGGTAGAACAGCAGCGTCTTGTTGTTGGGCGTCAGCGCCGTCATCCAGGGATAGGTGCCGACGAGGAAGCGGGGCGCGTTCGGCAGTTCGATATCGGCGATCGGGTCGGCGGTCCGCGGGTCGAGCAGCTCGACGTAGTCGGTGCGCTTGCCGCGGGCGATCCGCGAGAACACCGTGTTGGCATGCCCGAAGAAGGAGCCGTCGCTGGCCACGATCGGATTGCCCATGAAGCCGCTATCGGCCGTGCCGAGGACGCGGGCGGTGTCGCCGTCGATGATGAAGCTCTGCGAGATCGCCGCGAAGTGCTTGGGATCGTAGATGTAGACGCGCCGGGCATTCGGCGCGGGCGCCTTCAGCACCGTCGGATCGTCGGCCTTGCCGGCGGCGAGGTCGGCGGCGGCCTGCTTGGCGGCGGCACCCGGTTCGGCGGCCGCGACCGGGCCGGCGGCGATCAGGGCCGCGAGGGCCGCGGCACCGAGGGCGGAAGAGCCGTAGCGGAAGGCGTGCCGAAGCTGGGCATAGGCGTGCGTCATCATTCTCTCCTTGAGGCGAGTGCGAAAAAGCGAAGGACGGGATGGGTGAGCGGGCGCCGGCCCGCCCGCGTTCAGAGCACGGCGAAGGTCAGCAGCGCCGCGCCGAACGCGATCAGCAATCCACCGTCGAGAAAAGCTGCACTTTCCTGGCGGCGGGCGAGCCAGTTCTGCACGGCGATGTCGCTCACCGGCAGGTAATTCACCGCCATCGGCAGGAAGCGGCCCGCGTTGAAGGCCAGGAACAGCACGACCGCGGAGGTGACGTTGCCGCTCGCCACGGCCGCCGCGGTCACGAGGTACAGGATCGGGGTCTGGACATAGGTGAGGTAGTTGAGGCCGAGCGAGATTCCGTAGAGGCCGCCGATGAACCACATCGGGAAGCGCTGGCGCGCGTCGTGCGGCACCTGGGCCCGGCGCTGCGGATAGGGGACGCGCAGGAAGCCGAATTGATGCGCGCCGTAGACGAGGCCGGCGAGACCGAGCGCGGCGAGCGTCAGGACTGAGGTGCCGGCAAAGCCGAGAAGCCCTCCGGCCAGCCCGAGCAGGCCGCCGA
>NZ_BPRD01000277.1 GCF_022179745.1 Methylorubrum podarium | reverse complement strand
GCTCGCCCTGCTGGAGCGCCTGCGCGAGCGCGACCGGCAGACCCGCACCATCCGCCCGGCCCGGCGCCTCACCGGTCAGAAGATGACGCCCGACCTCGCCCGGGCGATCCTGGAACTGCACGCCTCCACCGGCATGACCCAGCAGGAGATCGCCTTCAAGGTCGGGGTGAACCAGGGGCGGGTCAACGAGGTGATCAAGCGCGGCAAGTGGCTCGACGACGACCCGCACGCCCCCGAGGCCGTGGCCCGCGACCGGGCGAAGGCGCGCATGCGGGCCGACCCGAAGCCGCGTCCGAAGCCGTCCGCCCGCAAGGAGGCGCCGCGCGCGGCGCGGAAGCCGGCCGCGCCCCAGGGGCAGCTCGCCTTCGGGGATCTGTAGGCGATGGCCGGGGCGGGTGAGGCGCGTTGCCGCCTGGTGCGGCCCGGCGACGCGTTCGTCGGCAAGCAGGGCTTGTCCTACGCCCCCGGCATCTCCGCGGAGACGACGGGCGCGACCGGCATCCACCTGCAGATGGTCACGATCCCGCCCGGCGCCCGCGCCAAGGCTCACAAGCACGAGGGCCACGAAACCGCGATCTACGCGCTGGCCGGCACCTCCTGCACGTGGTGGGGCGAGCGGCTGGAGCACCACGCCGAGCTGAAGCCCGGCGAGTACTTCTACATCCCGGCCGGCGTGCCGCACCTGCCCTACAATCCGAGCCCGAGCGAGCCCTGCACGGCGATCATCGCCCGCACCGATCCGAACGAGCAGGAGAGCGTCGTTTTGCTGCCGGACCTCGACGGGATACATCCGTGACCGGCGCTGTTGAGGAGACAGATTTCCTCGCGCCGGACCCTTTCCATGCGACGCTTCCCCTCGCGCTGCGCCTCCCTCTGCGTGGCCCTGCTCATCGCCGGAAGCGGGCCTGCGCTGGCGCAGCGCCCCTCCACCACGAATCTCACCTGCGCCCAGGCCCGTGCCCTGGTCACGCGGCAGGGCGCGGCGGTGCTCGGCACCGGAGGGCCGACCTACGACCGCTTCGTGCGCGACCGCTCGTTCTGCGAGGCGACGGAGATCGGCCGGCGCGCCTTCGTGCCGACCCGCGACACGCCGGGCTGCTTCGTCGGCTTCACCTGCTACGAGCCGAGCCGCGGCGACCGCTTCGGCGATTTCTGACCGATCCGCGCGAAAACGCCCCGGCCGGGACGGCCGGGGCGCTCCCCTACTCGATTGTCAGCCTCGCGGCCGGGCGGTCACGCGGCCTGCTGGACCGAGCCCTCGATGACCGGCTGGCTCGACGGCCGGCTGGCGATCTCGATGCGGCGCGGCTTCTTCGCCTCCGGGACCTCGCGGACGAGATCGACGTGGAGAAGGCCGTTCTCAAGCACGGCGCCGGTCACCTGGACGTGGTCGGCGAGCTGGAAGCGGCGCTCGAAGGCGCGGGCGGCGATGCCCTGGTAGAGAACCTCGGCGGACTTGCCCTCGGCGGGCTTGCGCTCACCCTTGATGGTCAGCGCGTTCTCCTTCACCTCGATCGACAGGTCGGCCTCGGTGAAGCCGGCCACCGCGACGGTGACGCGGTAGACGTTCTCACCCGTGCGCTCGATGTTGTAGGGCGGATAGGTCGGAGCAGCCTCGGCGCTCACGAAACCGTCGAGGGCCGCGAAAAGGCGGTCGAAGCCGACGGTGGAACGGTACAGGGGAGCCAGATCGAACTGACGCATCACATATCCTCCAGAAGAAGCAACATGCTCGATGTATTCGGGTCCGCCCGTGGGCCGGACCGTCGCGCCGCCGTCTCGGCCGGCGCAGGGTTGATATTGGTGGACCCGGAAAACCGCGCAAGGGTCTGCTTGCGGGGTTTTTGCGTGAGCTTGAGCGAAAAATTTTCCAGGACGAGCCGGCCGTGCTGACCCTGCGACCCACCCCCGGCAATCCGGTGCCGCCCGGTGCCCGCCTTGTGCCGGTCGAGACCGACGACGGCGTGCCCCTGCGCGTCGCGACGTGGCAGCCGACGGCCCGCGGCGTGAAGGGCACGGTCTGCCTGCTCCAGGGCCGGGCCGAGTTCATCGAGAAGTATTTCGAGACGATCGCGGACCTGCGCGCCCGCGGCTTCTGCGTGGTCGCCTTCGACTGGCGCGGCCAGGGCGATTCCGGCCGGCAGGTCCGCGACGCCCACAAGGGCCATGTCCGCCACTTCGACGATTACCGCCTCGATCTGAAGGCGATCACCGAGGCGGTGCTCGTGCCGATGATGCCCGAGCCGTATTTCGGGCTCGCTCATTCCATGGGCGGGGCGGTGGCCCTGACCGGCTCGGCGGAGGGCTGGCTGCCGTTCCGGCGGTTCGTCACCGTCGCGCCGATGCTGTCGATCCGCATGGTGCGCTGGCCGGCGGCGGTCTCGCTGCTCGCGCGCGGGCTGCACCGGCTCGGCCTCGGACGCTGCTACGTGCCCTCCGGCAGCAAGGTCTCGATCGCGACGAAGCCGTTTCCCGGCAACCGCCTCTCGACCGACCCGGTGCGCTACGCCCGCAACGCCGCCGCCGCCCGCGAGGTCGGCGCCGGGGCGGTCGGCGACCCGACCGTCGCCTGGCTCGCCTCCGCCTTCCGGGCGATGCGCCGGCTGCAGGATCCGGCGATGATCCGGCGGATCCGCACGCCCTGCCTCATCATCGGGGCCGGGGCCGACCCCGTCTGCGGCACGCCGACGATCGAGCGCTTCGTCGCCCGGCTCAAGACCGGCAACCTGATCGTGCTGCCGGGCGCCCGCCACGAGATCCTGAGCGAGTGCGACGCGATCCGCGCCGACTTCTGGGCGGCCTTCGACGCGTTCATCCCCGGCCACGGCCACCAGGCCGTCGCCGAGGAGGCTCGGGCGCTCACGGGTTGAGACGCCGCATCGCCGCCTCGTGCAGGCGGCGGTCGCCGGCCGCGACGATCCGGCCGCCGCCGGTGGCGGGGCCGCCGTCCCAGCTCGTCACGACCCCGCCCGCGCCCTCGACGATGGGGATCAGCGCGACGATGTCGTAGGGCTTCAATCCCGCCTCGACCACGAGGTCGATCTGGCCCGCCGCGAGCATGCAGTAGGCGTAGCAGTCGGCGCCGTAGCGCGACATCTTCACCTCACGCTCCACCGCCCGGAAGCGCTCCGCCTCCTCGCCCTCCGTGAACAGGCGCGGATCGGTAGTGGCGAGGATGGCGTCGCCCAGCGCCTCGCTGCGGCGGGTGTGAAGGCGGCGCTCGCCCTTGGGGCTGCGCACGGTCGCGGTCTTGCCGTCGCCGAGGAAGCGCTCGCCGAGATAGGGCTGGTGCATCAGCCCGCGCACCGCCGCGCCGTGATGGGTGAGCCCGATCAGGGTGCCCCAGGTCGGCAGGCCGCTGATGAAGGCGCGGGTGCCGTCGATCGGGTCGAGCACCCAGACGCATTCCGCATCCGCCCGCTCGGCGCCGAACTCCTCGCCGAGGATGCCGTGATGGGGCAGCCGATCCTTGATCATCCGCCGCATCACCGTCTCCGCCGCGCGGTCGGCCTCGGTGACCGGATCGAAGGCGCGGCCCGTCCCGTGGGACTTGTCGTCCAGGCCGAAATGCGCCCGGAAGAACGGCAGGATCGCCGCCCCGGACTGGGTGGCGAGGTCTTCCATGAACCGGGCGAGATCGACGACGCTCATCGAGGGGCAGCCTCCCGTTGACGGATTGAGACGAAGCCGCCGCGAGGCGGTGCCGTCAACCCGTCCCGAGCCGTTCCCTTCTTCAAGCCTTTCCCTTCAGACCGTTTCGGGCAGCGCCTGCCGCGACGGCGTGGCCGCCTCCTGGCGCTGCGGCCCCTGCGGCGTGCCGTGGCGGGCGATGGCGAGGATCGTCTCGATCAGGTCGCGCAGGGAGGTGACGTGGTCGTCCGCCCCGAGCTTGGCCCGCAGCGCCTCGTCGGAGAGCATCGGCTCGTCGAGGCGCCACAGCCCGGCGACGATCGGTACGGTCTCGATCTTCTGGCGCAGCCGCGAGACGAGGCGGCGCAGATGGGTCGGCTCTCCCCCGAGCGCCAGCGAGATCACGCAGATCGCCTGGGCCGGACCGGGCTCCCACCCGCCGATGCGCACCCTCGCGACCTCGGCGAAGGGCACCTGCCGCGTGCCGAAGCCGCGCTTGCGCAGGAGCTGGTCGGCGATGGCGGTGGCCGCGCCGTCGAGGAAGCCGCGGCCGGATACGAGGAGCACCGCGCCGTCGCGCCGCCACGCGTCGGGCAACTCGTCGGGGTTGGGCTCGGGGATCGGATCGCTCTTGCAGGCGCTCTCCCCCTCGCTCGTCGCGTCGGGGATCAGGCGGCTCGCCTTGGAGGCCGGATCGGGGACCGCGTCCGCGCGATCCTCCAGTTCCTCCACTAGCGCCGTGATCGAGGCGCGGATCTCGTCCTTCTGGTCGGGGGTGAGCACCCCGCGGGCGGCGTCGCGGGCGGCGAGTTCGAGACCCTTCAGCACCACGTCGTCGTAATAGGCCGAGAGCGAGCATTCCCGCAGGATCAGGTCGGCATGCTCCTGTGCCTCCTCCGGGTCGTCGGCGAGCATGCGCTGATAGAAGTTCTCGACCGGGGTCAGGGCCGGACGGTTCGAGAACAGCACGTCGAGGAATTCGAGCCGATCGACGTGGCGCCCGAGCACGACGAGGCAGACGGTCAGCGGCGTCGAGAGCAGCAGTCCCACCGGTCCCCACAGCCAGGTCCAGAACAGGGCCGAGACCAGCACGGAGAAGGGCGAGAGGCCGGTAGAGTGGCCGTAGACCAGCGGCTCGATGACATGGCCGACGATGGGCTCGACGAGGGCGAAGAGGAGGAAGGTCGCCAGCATCATGCTCCAGCCCGGATCGACGGCGGCCGCGAGCGCGATCGGCAGCACCGCCGAGAGGACGGCGCCGATATAGGGCACGAAGCGCATGACCAGCGCGAAGATGCCCCACAGCACCGGGCTCGGCACGCCGATGAACCAGAGCCCGACGCCGATGACGATGCCGAAGGCAGTGTTGAGGGCGAGCTGGCCGAGGAAGTAGCGCGAGAGCCGCCGCGCCGCGTCGTCCATCGCCACGGTGGTGCGGTGGAGGTCGCTCGATCCGGCGAGGCGGATCAGGCGGTCGCGCAGATCTTCCCGCTGCATCAGGATGAACAGGAGGACGACGATGACGATGCCGGCGGTGGCCAGCGGCTGCGCCACCGGCGAGAGGACGGTGGTAGCGAGTTCGAGCGAACTCGGGCGCCGCTCCTCCACCTGCACCACCAGGGGCTTGGCCGGCTCCGGCTCGGCCTTGCGGGCATTGTCGCGGGCCGCCTGCTCGCGCTTGATCTGCTCCTTGGCCCGTTCGGCGCTCTCCTTGTTCTCCTCGCCGCCCTGGTGGATCGCCCGGTTGATGTTGGCGATGTAGTCCATCGTCTGGCCGAGCGAGCCGTTGCGCAGGCCCTCGATCTTGCGCTCGACGGTGCGCTGGTAGCGCGGCACGTCCTGCGCGAGTTCGGCGACCTGCACGCCGATGACGGTGGAGACCGCGGCGATGAGGCCGGCGGCGAACAGCACGGAGACGAGCACCGCCACCGCCCGCCCCAGCCGCAGCCGCCGCAAGAAATTCACCAGCGGGCCGAGCACGAAGGACAGGAGCACCGCGATCGCGATGGGGATCAGCACCTCGCGCGCGAGGAACAGGCCCGCGACGATGATCGCGAAGACCACGAGGGAGGAGGCGAGCGGACCCTTGGGCGTCTCGGCGGCGGCGACCCGCG
>NZ_BPRD01000276.1 GCF_022179745.1 Methylorubrum podarium | reverse complement strand
GTCGCGCCCTGGATCGCTTCGCTGCCGCTCGCGATGACGGGGTCGGGTAAAGTCCGAAGCGAAGAGCCGAAAGCCGTACGAGGCCGAGATCAGGTCTTCCGCGCCGCGCGCTTCGCCTCCGCCCGGCAGCGGTCGGAGCAGTAGCGCACCTCCTCCCACACCCGCTCCCACTTCTTGCGCCACGCGAAGGGGCGGCCGCACTGGGCGCAGATCTTCTGGGGGAGGTCGCCCTTGCGGCGCATCGGCGGCATTGGCTGGAGCATCGTCCCGAAAGGTGGGCACCGGCTTTCGGAAAAGGACGATGCAAAAACAAGAGACCAAAGCATCGCGATGGATTCGGGATCCAGCGCGATGCTTCAGCGCCCGATCTGCCCGGCCTCGTTGAGCGGCACCGGGCTCCAGCGGGTGAGCTGCACGTAGCCGTCGCGGGCGGCGACCACGATGTGGCGGCGGTGGCGGTGCACCACGGTGCCCGCGGCGTGGCGGTGCGCCTCGGTCCAGCCCTCGGCGGCGGCGACGAAGACGCGGGCCTCGCCCAGCCGGGCGATGGTCTCGATCGCGCCGAAGGCCCGCACGCGGCGCAAGACCTCGGCGACGTCCTTGCGGAAATCGAGGGTGCGGTCGGCGTCGTTCACCCGCGGCCAGTAGGAGCCGTCGCCCTGCGGCTCCGCCTTGCGCCAGCGCTCGGCCAGGTCTTTCCCGATCGGCCCGAGGGCGAGGCGGCGGGCCGCCATCTGGCACTTGGCGAGCAGCGTCTCGTGGGTCTCGCGTTCGATGAGGGGAAAGATGTCCTGGGCGAGGATGTCGCCGGTGTCGAAGCCCTGCTCGGCGAGCACGTGGGCGGTGACGCCCCAGCTTTCGTAGCCGTCGAGGACCGCCTTGAAGAGCGGGTAGGGACCGCGACCCGTCGGCAGCGGCGAGGGGTGGACGTTCAGCGCGTAGCGCACCCGCCCGTGCCAGCCCCGCACGAGCCAGGGATAGCCGGCGACGACGAGGACCACGTCGCGGCCGTGCTCCTGGGCGAGCCGCTCGATGTCGTCGGGCAGGAGGCGCGAGAGCTGGATCGGGATGCGGTGGCGCCGGCTCTGCGCCACCACGACCTCGTTGAAGTCGTAGATGCCGTCGCAGGGCCGGGTGAACAGCTTCACCGGCTTCCAGCCGGCCTCGATCAGCCCGTCGAACACGCCGCCGAGGAAGTCGATGCCGGCGAAGGCGAATTTCATGGATGGCGACGTCCCGTGACTGGCCGCATCGCCCTGCGACGTTCGGCGCGGGCCTGCGGCGGCGGAGGCCGGCTCCACGCCGACCGGCTCCGCCTTAGCTAGTGGATTTCGGGCAAGGGTGAAATCTTCGGACGAAGACGGCCCGACAGGGGGCATCATGGAACGGGTCGTGATCTACGGCGGAACCGGCGGCATCGGCCTCGCCACGGCGCGGGCCCTGCGCGCCCGGGGCGCGGCCCTCCACCTCGTCGGGCGCGACCCGGAGCGCCTGGAGAAGGCGGCGTCCGACCTCGGCGAGACGGGCTTCACCGCGGGCGACGTCACCGATCCGGCCCTTTTCCCGCGGGTGGCGGGGGAGGCGGGGGACCGCCTCGGCGGCCTCGTCTACGCGGTCGGAACGATCCAGCTCGCGCCGCTCGCCAAGCTCGATCCGGCGCGCATCGAGGCGGATTTCCGCATCAACGCCCTCGGCGCCTTCCTGGCGGTGCAGGCGGCGGCCCCCGCGCTCAAGGCCGGCGCGGGGGAGGGGAGCGCGGGCGTGGTCCTGTTCTCCACGGTCGCCGCCGCGCAGGGGTTTTCACATCACGCCTCGGTCGCCATGGCGAAGGGCGCGGTCGAGGGGCTCGCCCTCTCGCTCGCCGCGGAACTCGCGCCCGCGATCCGGGTGAACGTGGTCGCCCCCTCGCTGACCCGGACGCCGCTCGCCGAATCCATCACCCGCAACGCGACGCTGGCTTCCGGCATCGCCTCGATGCACGCGCTCCAGCGCCTCGGCGAGCCCGAGGACGTCGCCGCGCTCGCCGCCTTCCTCGTCGGCCCGGAGGCGGCCTACGTCACGGGGCAGGTAATCGGCGTCGATGGCGGGCGCTCCTCGCTGCGCACCAAGGGGTGATGTCCGGCCGCCGCCTCACAGCGTGCTCCAGATCGCGAGGGCGACGTAGGGGCTCCACCGGTCGAGCGGCGTCTCGAACTGGCCCCCGGCGGAGAGGCGGAAGCGGTAGCCGCCGAGCGCGTAGTCGGTGGCGTGCAGCCCGACGCTCCATTTCCGGTAGTCGGTCCGGTCGCCGTAGAGGGCGGCCTCCGGGCCGAGATACGCCCCGAACAGGGCGGTGCCCCAGGACAGCCGGAGATAGGCGTCGCCGCGGGCGGAGCCGAGGATCACGGTCGCGGTCGCCAGCGTCGTCTCCGTCGGCCGCGCCCAGACCTCGCCGTGCAGGCGCAGGCCCGCCCGCAGGGGCAGGGCTTGCAGGAGGCCGGGACGGGACAGCGCCTCCCAGGACGCTTCCGGGCCGGCGAACAGTGTCACCGCGCCCCAGTCGCGGATGAACTGGTAGCCGGCGAGCGCCGCGCCGAGGGCGGTGAAGCGCATCAGGACGGGCTCGCGGCCGCCGCCCTCCCTCCGCACGCCGACGCCGGCCGTCACCAGGGCGACGGGGCCGTCGCGGTCGAACCGATCGAAGGCGAGCTTCGCGCCGCCGGCGGAGAAGGTCGAGGCGCCGGCCTCCATGCTGCCGAACAGGACGGCCCGCAGCGTCGTGTCGTCCGCCCTGGCCGGACTGCCGAGGACGACGGCCAGGACGACGAGGCCGGGCCGGTGATCGGCGCGGCGGCGGGCGGCCCGCCGGATTGCGGCCGGACCCTGGTGACCGTCGTTCGGAGGAGCGCGTTTCGACATTGCAGGTCGCGCCGAAACCGGAGGGACGACCAATGGTTGTCACAAATTGCGGCGGTGATTAAGTAGAATTCACGATTCGCGACAAGTTATCGGATCGCTTTTACTTGAGATGATATATCGGAGTAGTCGGCCAACCTGAGCGTGGTTTGCCCCTGTGTGGCAAGACACGCGCGCGGGGGTGATGGCGCTTGGCGGATGGTTCGGGTTGGGCTAGAGCCGCGCTCACCGAAAGATCAACGGCCGAGCCGGTTTGTCCTCCGCTGCCCGCACCTCCGACGTTCTCACCATGCTTGCGAGCCAGGAGAGCGAGCGGCTGACCGTCGGCGACATCGTCGCCGTGCTGCGGGACCGCGCCTTCGCGCTGCTCGTGGTGCTGCTCGGCCTGCCCAACTGCCTGCCGATGCCGCCGCCGATCCCGCTGGTCTGCGGGCTGGTCCTTCTCGTCATCGCCATCCAGATCGTGGCCGGGATGTCGGCCCCCTGGTTGCCGCGGCGGCTGCTCGACCAGTCGATCGCCCGCGCGACGGTGGAGAAGGCGGTGAACCGGGCGGTGCCGCTCCTGCGCCGGCTGGAGCGCTGGTCGCGCCCGCGGCTGAGCGTGTTCGACGGGGCCGTCGGCATGCGCGGCATGGGCGTGCTGATCCTGGCGCTGGCGCTGGCGCTCATCGTGGCGCCGCCCTTCTTCGGCCAGATCCCGCTCGGGCTCGCCGTCTCGCTGATCGGCCTCGGACTGGTCGAGCGCGACGGGTTCGTGGTGCTGATCGGCCTGCTGATCGGCGGCGTCGGCGTCGGGATCTCGATCGGCTTCGTCTACACCCTGTTCGCCAGCATCATGAGCGCCTTCACCTGGCTCTCCCAGGCGATCCCCGGCCTGGGGCTGTAGGGCGCCTTTCCCCTCCGCCGCTTCGACCGAAGCCGAGGTGATCAGCCGGAAACCGTATCACGCCTCCAGGTGGCGCCGCCGCACGAGGCGGTGGATCAGGCCGCCGCGGGGGCCGACCAGCATCGAGACGAGGTAGAGCGCGCCCGCCGCCAGCACGATTGCCGGACCCGTCGGCAGCCGGATGCCGGCATGGTAGGAGACGAGCAGGCCGGTCACGCTGGAGAGCATCGAGACCAGCATCGCCACGGGAATCAGGCCCGACAGGTCGGCGGCCCAGAACCGGGCGGTGATTGCCGGCAGCAGCATCAGGCCGACCGCCAGCAGCGTGCCGAGCGCCTGGAAGCCGCCGACGAGGTTGACCACCACGAGGGCGAGGAAGGCGGAGTGGACCGGGCCGCCGGCGCGGCTCACCGTGCGCAGGAACAGCGGATCGACGCACTCGATCACCAGCGGGCGGTAGAGCAGGGCGAGCGCGACCAGCGTCAGGCTGCTGATGCCGCCGAGCAGCGTGAGCGCGTCGTCGTCCAGCGCCAGCACGGTGCCGAACAGGATGTGCAGCAGATCGACCTGCGAGCCGCGCAGCGACACGAGGAACACCCCGCCCGCCAGCGAGATCAGGTAGAAGGCGGCCAGACTCGCGTCCTCCTTCAGCACGGTCGAGCGGGTGACGAGCCCGGCGGCCAAGGCCACCGCGAGGCCGGCCACGAGCCCGCCCAGCGTCATCGCCGGCAGCGACAGCCCGGCGACGAGGAAGCCCGCGGCGGCGCCGGGGAGGATGGCGTGGCTCATCGCCTCGCTCATCAGGCTCATCCGGCGCAGCATCAGGAAGACGCCGAGCGGCGGCGCCGACAGGGAGAGCGCGAGGCAGCCGGCGAGCGCCCGGCGCATGAAGCCGAACTCGACGAAGGGGCCGACCAGGATGTCGGTGAGGTCGGCGAGCGTCACGAGACGGCCCCGTGACGCGCGTGGGCGTGGCCGTGCCCCTGATGATCGTGGTGGGCATGGTCGTGCCCGTGGTCGTGCGGTTCCGCCGCCGCGGTCCCGGGCGTCGGCGCCTCGTGATGCGCTTCGTGATGTCCCTCGTGATGTCCCTCGTGATGTCCCTCGTGATGCCCCTCATGGCGGCAGATCGCGGCGGCCTCGTCCCAGGCCTCGGACAGGCGCAGAGCCCGCGCCAGCACCGGCGGCGTCAGCACCTCGCGGGTCGGTCCCCAGGCGATGGGGCGGCGGGCGAGCACGAGGGTCGAGGGGAAATGCGCGCGCACCTGGGCGAGGTCGTGCAGCGCCGCGACGACGGTGCGGCCCTCGCGGTGCCAGCCGCGGATCAGCGCGATGAGGTCGCCGGTGGTGCGCTCGTCGATGCCGGTGAAGGGCTCGTCGAGCAGGATGATCCGCGCGTCCTGCACGATCAGCCGGGCGAACAGCGCCCGCTGGAACTGTCCGCCGGAGAGGGTGCCGATCGGCCGGTCCTCGAAGCCGGTGAGCCCGACCATCGCGAGGGCGTCGAGCAGGCGCGCGCGCTGGCGGGCGAGGCTGCGCCACGCGCCGAGCGGGCGCCACAGGCCCATCGCCACGAGGTCGAGGACGCTCAAGGGGAAGCTGCGATCGATCTCGGCCGCCTGGGGCAGGTAGGCGATGGTGCCGGAACGCGACTCCGCCTCGACCGTGCCGTCG
>NZ_BPRD01000275.1 GCF_022179745.1 Methylorubrum podarium | reverse complement strand
CGGACTCATCAAGGCCGAGGAGATCGGTCTCGTGGTGATGGATTGTGCCCTCTCGCCGGTGCAGCAGCGCAACCTCGAGAAGGCCTGGGGTGCGAAGGTCATCGACCGGACCGGCCTGATCCTCGAGATCTTCGGCCGGCGCGCCTCGACCCGCGAGGGCACGCTCCAGGTCGAGCACGCCCACCTCGCCTACCAGAAGTCCCGGCTCGTCCGCTCCAGGTGGGTCCAGGAGCGGACGAGCCGGGACTTCTGGTAGGCGAGGTGGGCGTGCTCGACCTGGAGCGTGCCCTCGCGGGTCGAGGCGCGCCGGCCGAAGATCTCGAGGATCAGGCCGGTCCGGTCGATGACCTTCGCACCCCAGGCCTTCTCGAGGTTGCGCTGCTGCACCGGCGAGAGGGCACAATCCATCACCACGAGACCGATCTCCTCGGCCTTGATGAGTCCGGCGACCTCCTCCACCCGGCCCTTGCCAAGATAGGTCGAGGGGCGCGGGCGCTGGATATGCACCGAGATCGCCCGGGCCACGTCGAGGTCGATGGCGGCCGCCAGTCCCACCGCCTCGTCGAGCCGCGCCTCGTCGGAGCGGACGGTCTCCGTCTGTCCGGGCGCGGTCCGCTGGGCGGCGCGGGTGAGGTAGGGGCCGAGGACCAGCGTGCGGGTCGCGGCGGCAATCTCGCCCTCGGGGGCGGCCTTCGCCTGCAGGCGGGCTTCGCCGGGCGGAAGGGTCTCAGTCATGGAGTCTCCGTGTCATCGTCCCCTTATGTCGGAACGATGACGCCATTTTGCATCCGCCGGCTTCCGCAAATGACGGAAACCGGCGAGCCGAGAGCAGATCAACGATGGAAGACGACGATCAAGCCTTCTCGGGCGCCGTCTCGTCGGGCTCGAACAGCTGCACCGGGTGGCCCGGCATGATCGTCGAGATCGCGTGCTTGTAGACGAGCTGGGAGTGTCCGTCGCGGCGGAGCAGGACGCAGAAGTTGTCGAACCAGGTCACGACACCTTGAAGCTTGACGCCATTGACGAGGAAGATCGTCAGCGGGATCTTGTTTTTGCGGACATGGTTCAGGAACGTGTCCTGGAGGTTCTGAGCGCGCTCGCCCGCCATTTCTTGTTATCCTTGTTTCGAGGCCGCAACCACGGAGCAGCAGGGTCCCGATGTGAGTCGCGGGCCCGCGACTCTCTCGTGCAGGGACCGCTCTGCCGGTTTATTCCATTACAGGGCGAAGCTTGCCGCGATGCAAGAGGCACCCGGCTGCGCGGAGCGTCAATATCCACCCCTTGCAACGTCTGCCGCCGCCGGTTCCGAGGGCGAACCGGCGGGGACCCCCGTCACGGACCGATGCCGAGCGACTTGAGCTTTCGGTGCAGGGCCGAGCGCTCCATGCCGATGAACTCGGCGGTGCGGGAGATGTTGCCGGAGAAGCGGGCGATCTGCGCGATAAGGTATTCCCGCTCGAAGATCTCGCGGGCTTCGCGGAGCGCGAGGCTCATCAGCTTCTCGCCGCCCGCACCCGTCGGCGTCGTCGGCACCAGGGCGCCGATCTCGGTCGGCAGCATCTCGGACGTGACCTCCTGCTCCGGATCGCTCTGGGTCAGGATCATCAGCCGCTCGACGTTGTTGCGCAGCTGACGCACGTTGCCGGGCCAGTCGTGCGACTGGAGCACCGCCATGGCGTCCTCGGCGATGCGGCGCCGCGGCAGGCCGGTCGCCGCCGAGATCTGCTCCATGAAGAACGAAATCAGCTCCGGCACGTCCTCGCGCCGCTCGGCCAGCGACGGGATCCGGATCGGCACCACCGAGAGGCGGTGGAACAGATCCTCGCGGAAGCGCCCGGCGCCGATTTCCTCGGTCAGGTCGCGGGAGGAGGACGAGATGATGCGCACGTCGACGTGGACGCGGGCGGTGCCGCCGACGCGCTGGAAATTCTGATCGACGAGGACGCGCAGGATCCGGCTCTGCGTCTCCTTGGGCATGTCGGCGACTTCGTCGATGTAGAGAGAGCCGCCATGGGCCTCCTCCAGGGCGCCGACGCGCCGCACCCGGCCCTCGCCGCCCTCGACGCCGAACAGCTCCGCTTCCATCGTCTCGGGCGTGATGGTCGCCGCGTTGATCACGACGAAGGGCCCGCTCGCCCGCGAGGAGGCGGCGTGCAGGGTGCGCGCCGAGAGTTCCTTGCCGGCGCCCGGCGCGCCGGAGATCATCACGCGGGCATTGGTCGGGGCCACGCGCTCGATGGTCTGGCGCAGCTGGTTGACCGCCACCGAGGCGCCGACGATGCGGCTCGCCTGCCCCGACCGCACCTTGAGGTCGCGCACCTCGCGCTTGAGGCGGGAGGCTTCGAGCGCCCGCTCGGCGACGAGGATCAGGCGGTCGGCCTTGAACGGCTTCTCGATGAAGTCGTAGGCGCCGGATTTGATCGCCGCCACCGCGGTCTCGATGTTGCCGTGGCCCGAGATCATCACCACCGGCAGGTCCGGGTGGCCCGCCTTGATCAGGTCGAGCACCTGCAACCCGTCGAGGCGCGAGCCCTGGAGCCAGATGTCGAGGAAGACGAGGTGGGGCCGGCGCGACTCGATCGCCGCCAGCGCCTCGTCGGAGCCCGCCGCCGTTCGGGTACGGTGCCCCTCGTCGTCCAGGATGCCCGCGACGAGATCGCGGATGTCGGCCTCGTCGTCGACGATCAGGATGTCGGCGCTCATGGCTGCATCTCCGCGACGCGTCGCGCTTCCATGGCGCCCTCCGTGTTCTTGTCCATCGTTGTCCCGTCACGCGCGTCCGGCGCCGGGGAGCGATTCCGCTCCCCTAGCGCGCCGGGCTCGGCATTGTGCCCGCCCTGTCGCCCGACTTCCCGCGGCAGCCGCATGCGGACCTGTCCGCCGCGCCCCTCCGGGTTGTCGTTCAACTCGATCCCCCCGCCATGCTCCTCGAGCACCTTGGAGACGATCGCCAAACCGAGGCCGGTCCCGCCCTCGCGGGTGGTCATATAGGGTTCGAGCAGGCGCTGGCGCCCCTCTGCCGGAAAGCCTTTTCCGTTGTCGGTGACTTCGATCACCACGAAGGCGTCCTCGACGAGGAGGCGCAGGCGCACCCAGCCCTTGCCGCCGTCGGCGGCCAGCACGTCCTCGGGCACGGCCTGGACCGCCTCGACGGCGTTCTTGAGGATGTTGGTGAGCGCCTGGGAGAACAGGCGCACGTCGAAGGCGGCGACCACCCGGCCCTGCGCGTCGGCGCCGACCGTATCGAACGGGAAATCTAGGTCGGGATGGGCCATGCGCAGCATGAACAGATTCTGGCGAGCGATCTCGGCCAGATCCTGCTGCGTGATCGCGGGCTTGGGCATCCGGGCGAAGGAGGAGAATTCGTCCACCATCCGTTTGATTTCGTCCACCTGCCGCACGATCGTGGCGGTGCACTGCTCGAACACTTCCTTGTCAGCTGTAATCACTTTTCCGTACTTGCGACGGATGCGCTCGGCCGAGAGCTGGATCGGCGTCAGCGGGTTCTTGATCTCGTGGGCGATGCGGCGGGCCACGTCCGCCCAGGCGGAGGTGCGCTGCGCCGTGACGAGGTCGGTGATGTCGTCGAGGGTCACGACGTAGCCGCGGGCCTCGCCCTGCGCCTGCTCGCTGGTGACCCGCACGGCGATGGTGCGCTCGCGCCCCCCGCGGACGAGCTGAATCTGCTGCTGCAGGGCGCGCTGGCGGCCCTCGGCCTCCGGGAACAGGGCGGCGATCTCCGGCACGACGCCCGTCAGCGGCTGGCCGACCAGTTCCCTGGCCGACAGCCCGAGGGTGCGCTCGGCCCCCGGATTGGCGATGGTGATGACCCCGTCGGCATCGACGCCGAGCACCCCCGGCGAGACGCCCGAGAGCACGGCCTCGGTGAAGCGGCGGCGGCGGTCGATCAGGTCGTTGGCTGCCCGCAGGCCGTCGTGCTGCCGGCGCAGCTCCTGCGTCATGGTGTTGAAGCTCTCGCCGAGATGGGCGAGGTCGCCGTCGGATTTCCGGGCCGGAACGCGGGCGTAGAAATTGCCCGCCGCGACCTCGTCGGCGGCGTTGATGAGCCGGCGGATCGGGGCGACGAAGCGGTTGGCGAAGTTCAGCCCGAACCAGACCGCCGAGAGCAGCGTGATCAGCGCGATCAGGATGAAGACCGAGGCGAACGCGATCTGCACGTAGCGGCGCAGCTCGTCGTAGGTCAGGTACTCGGCCGCCGCGGCGCGGGCGACGCCGGGGAAATCGATGGCGAGCTGGCTGACCTCGCGCTGCACCAGCAGCACGGCGTTGTCGTAGGCCGGCATCCGCATCAGCGCGGCGAAGACCCGGCCCTCGTTCGGCAGCAGGCAGATCGGGTCGCTCGACTTCGCCGCATCCTCGAAGGCCGCCGCCGAGGGCAGCCGCGTCTGCTTGAGCACGTCGATGTTGGCGCGCGCCACGACCTCGTTCGGCCCGCGCATGATCTTGACGATCGGCAGCCCGAGCGCCTGGGCGCGGGTCGTCATGAAGTTCTCGAACCACTCGCGGTTCACGTCAAAATTCGGCCGCGCCCGCGTCAGGTCGTCGGCGAAGATGCGGATCTCGCGGGCGAGCGACTGGCAGTGATTCTCCTGGTAGGCGTCCGCCACCTGCACGGATTTCAGCACCACGTCGCGGACCCGGTCGGTGAAGCCCAGCGACAGGCCGACATCGATCGTCACCGAGGCGACGATGGCGAGCAGGATCGTCGGCAGGATCGCGATCAGGCTGAAGAGGCCGACGATGCGGGTGTGCAGCCGCGCCACCGAGGCATGGGTGCGCCGGGCGTGCAGGAAGACCCGCGCCTCCCAGACGATCACCACCACGAGGGCGAGGACCAGCGCCGCATTGACCGAGAGGAGCGCGACGCCGGTGGTCGGCGTCCGCGTGATCTGGATGATGCCGGCCAGGATGAGGAAGGTGACGGAGGCCGAGATCAGCGCCGTGAGCACCACCGCCGCCCCGATCCAGCCCGGCCCGCGCGGCGGCGAGTCGAACCGGCGCGCGGCGGCCTCCGCTCCCTCCTCGGCGGCAGGGGCATCGGACGGCACGTCTTGGGAACGTCGCGACAGCAGCGGCATTGCTGATGCGGGGCCACAACAGTGTGGCGAAATTAATACGAATCAGCCGAGCTTGAGCCGTCGATCAGGCCGCCAGACCGCCCCAGCGGCGCAGGTCGCGGAAGCGGCGCCCATCCGAGAATTGCACCGTGACGCTCTCGGAGAGCCGGCCGGCGGCATCGATCTTCAGGGCGTCCGGCCGCTCCAGCTCGTCGGCGCGCTCTAGGGCGGCCGCCACCGACATCGGAACCGGCTTGGCGCCGCCGAAGGCCCGCCACCACTGAACCGCCTTTTCGCGGGCATGGCCCGAATCCTCGAGGCAGACCTCGACCCGGCATCCGCCGCCGCGCCAGCGCAGGGCCACTTCGAGCCGGTCCGGACCGGAACCGCCGGGGCCGCGGTCGAGGCGCCAGCCCGTCACCTCGCGCCAGGGCGAGATCGATTCGGACAGGATCGGCAGGGCATCCTCGGCGCTGGCGGCGTGGGGCGCCTCCTCGTCCTCCGCTTCGGGCTCGACCCAGCACGCGTCGCAGGTGCTGGCGTTCAGCGCGATCAGCGCGCCGCAGCCCGGGCAGGGCTTTGCCCGCACGCTGCCCGGTGCGGCGGGGCCGAGGGCGACGCTGCGGGCGGTCACGGCATCGACCGGGCCGTGCATCCGCACCAGCCCGGCATAGTCGAGCACAATCGCGTCCGCCTTGCCCGGCGCCCGGCGCAGGGCGCGTCCGACCTGCTGCACGTAGAGCCCCGCCGACTGGGTCGGGCGCAGCAGGGCGATCAGATCGACCTCCGGTACGTTGAAGCCCGTCGAGAGCACGCCGACCGAGGCGAGGCAGCGAATCTTGCCGGCGCGGAAGTCGCGCACGATGCGGTCGCGCTCGCGCTTGCCCATCTCGCCGGTGACGGTCTCGCAGGAGATGTTCTCCTGCCGAATCGCGTCGCGCACCGCGGCGGCGTGGGCGAGCCCGGCGCAGAAGGCGAGCCAGGCACGCCGCTCGCGGCCGTAGCCCACCATCTCCTCGACCGCGGCGCGGGTGATCCATTCGCGGTTGACCGCCGCCTCCAACGCCGAGGGGATGTAGTCGCCGCCGCGCTTCGGGACGCCGGAGACGTCGAGGGCGAGCGCCGTCGCCTTGCAGACGAGGGGCGCGAGGTAGCCTTGGTGGATCAGGTCGCCGACGAGCGATTCGTGGACGATCCGCTCGAACACCCTCCCCTCGCCCTCGTCGAGCCGGCCGGAATCGAGGCGGTAGGGCGTGGCGGTGAAGCCCGCGACCTTGAGATCCGGATTGGCGGCCCGCGCCGCGGCGAGGAAGCGGCCGTAGCTGGTTTCGCCGGACCGCGGCACGAGATGGGCCTCGTCGATGACGATGAGGTCGATGGCGCCGAACATGTCGGCACGGTCTCGCACCGACTGGATCGAGCAGAAGGCGACCTGCGCGTCGGCCTCGCGCCGCCCGACGCCGGCGGAGAAGATGCCGGCGGGCGCCTCCGGCCAGTAGGCCAGGAGTTCGCCGTGGTTCTGCACCACGAGCTCGCGGACATGGGTAAGGACGCAGATCCGCGCCCGCGGAGCCCGCGCCAGCCATTCGCGGATCAGGGCGGCGATGACGAGCGCCTTGCCCGCGCCGGTCGGCAGCACGACGAGGCCCGGCCCGCCGCCCCGGTTCCAATGCCGGTCAAGCGCGTCAAGGGCGGCGCGCTGATATTCGCGGAGGCGCAGCATGGCGCGCCTTTAGCGAAGCGGGGCCGTGGAGAACAGAGGAGAAACGCGGCGGTCGGGGCTGCGAATGCGGGTGAAAGGCTTCGCGCTCAAGGCACGCCGACGGGGCGCTCCTCCCCGACGCCCGTCATTCCGGGGCCGCGGAGCGGAACCCGACATTTAACCTTGATACGTCGTCCGTTTGGCCACTTCGGTTTCGCCTTCGTCATTGCGAGGCGAAGCCGTGGCAATCCAGGGCGCACCCTTTCCGGAGAGGTCGCGCCCTGGATCGCTTCGGCTCCGCCTCGCGA
>NZ_BPRD01000274.1 GCF_022179745.1 Methylorubrum podarium | reverse complement strand
CCGCGTCCGGCGGCAGGGCGAGGCCGATGCGGCGCTTGCCGTCCCGCGGCGGCAGCGGCAGGCCGACCGGGACGAGCGCCGTATCCTCCCCCGGATGCGAGCGGCGCAGGATGACCGGCCGCTCGTCCTCCGCCCAGGCAGCGACATGCGGCAATCCGGCGAGGTCCGATCGGCCGGCGAGTGCCGCCGCCCAGGCCCGCGGCTCGACGTCGAGGAGGTCGTGGCGCCGGTACGCTTCAGCCACGCGCGGCGTCCCGCACCACCTGCGCGGCGATCTCCTCCGCCACTGGGCGTCCGCCGCGCTCGCGCCCAACGCGGTCGCGGACATCCTCGGCGGGCATGGCGTCGATCACGGAGGCGATCTGCTCCGCCAGAGGCCGGTTCGGATCGAGCACCGCCTGCACCGCGCCGGTGCGCACCATGTTGTCGAGGCCCGGGGCGAAGACCGGCGTGTCCTTGGCCATTGCCTCCAGCCGGTCGAGGGGCAGCTTCGTCACGCGCGCGACGGACGGCAGGTCCATCACGCTCGGATTCGCCCCCGGCAGGCCGACGAGGACGCGGGTCGCCAGCGCCGTGGCGATGAAGGCGCCCGCGGCCGAGTGGCCGTAGATCAGCCCGACGGTCGGGTGGCCCTGGGCGTCGGCGAGCAGCAGCGTCTTGGCGAGGTGGGCGAGATACTCGTTGAGGCCGAGCAGCTCGTCGCGCCGGCTCATCCGCTGGCTGTCGGAATCGATCACGACCAGGATCGGCGTGCCGCCGCCCCGGCGCACAACGTCGAGGACGTGGCGCGAGAGCCGGCAGGCGCCGTCGACGCCCAGCGCCGTGTCGCCGTCGATGCCGATCACCGCGAGCCGGCCGCCCCGGAACGGACCCTCGCCGCCGACGAGCCCGTCCTCGACCGCGACGGAATGGCCCTCGGGAAAGACCGAGGCCAGGATCTCAGCGAGCGTCATGGGTCGTCTCTCCAAGGCCGGCGAGCAGGGCGTCGAAATCGGCGGTCGTGAGGGCCGGCACCGTCGCCGGGTCGTTGACGCCGAGGCGCGCCCAGATCTCGGTCGCGTCGCGGCAATCGCCGAAGCGGGTGAGCCGCTCTTCGAGCCGCGCCTGCTCCGCCTCCAAAGTGGCGAGATCGAAGGCCGGGGCGCGGCCGATCAGGTCGAGCGCCGCCTGCCGGAAGGCGGCGACCGTGTCGTCGGCAAAGGCGTCGGCGCCGCCGGTCAGACGGCGGTGCTTGCCGCCCATGGTGCGCCAGACCAGGGCGCGGTCGCGGGAATCGAATTCCTCCGCCCCCTTGTTGGTCTCGATCACCTCCGGCCCCGAGACGGAGATGCGCCCGCCCTCGGAGACGACCAGCCGCGAGCACGTGCCCGCGATCAGCCCGCCGCCGCCATAGGCGCCGGCCCGTCCGCCGATCAGGCCGATCACCGGCACGCCGGCCGCGCGGACCTGCGCAATGGCGCGCATCACCTCGGCGATAGCGGTCTCGCCGGCATTGGCCTCTTGGAGCCGCACGCCGCCGGTGTCGAACAGGATCAGCACCGCCGCGGGCTTCAGCGCCAGGGCGGCGCGCAGCAGGCCGACGAGCTTGGCGCCGTGCACCTCGCCGAAGGCGCCGCCCATGAAGCGGCCCTCCTGCGCGGCGACGAGGACGGGTCTGCCGTCGAGGCGGCCCGAGCCGACGATCATGCCGTCGTCGAAGGCGCGCGGCAGGTCGAACAGCGGCAGGTGCGGGCTCATCCGGCGCTGCTCGGGGCCGATGATTTCTTGGAACGACCCGTCATCGAGGAGGCCGTCGATGCGGGCGCGGGCGCTGGCCTCGTACCAGCTCGTGGCCCAGCCCTTGGCGGCGGGGTCGATGATCCGTTCGCTCATCCTCAGACCTCCATCAGCCGGGCGCCCTGGAGCAGGCGCAGGGACACGGTGTCGGGGCGCGCGCCGCCGTCGTTGACGGTGATGCGCAGGCCCCCCGGCTGTGCGCGGGCGACGAAGTCGGCGACGACCGCCGCCCAGACATCGCCGTAGCCGCGGATCGGCGTCTCGATCTCGATTGCGCACTCGGTCGGGGCGAGCGCGCGCTCCAGCAGCACTTCGAGGTTGCCGGAGGCGACGACGCCGGTGATGGCCTGCGCCTTCGTGCCGGGCAGGGCCTTTTGCGTCGTGTGTCGAAAGCTGAGCTTTTCCATCGCGGCCTCACCAGTTCCGGAACTTCGCCGGCGGCTCGTAGAGCCCGCCCGACCAGTGCACGAGATCCTTGATCGACTTCGCCGCGAGGAGGGAGCGGTCCGCGTCGAGGGGCTCAATGCCGAGATCCTCCGGGCGGCGCACGATGCCGCGCTCGCGCAACCGCTCGACCATGGCCCGGTCGCGCCCACGGCCGATCTCGGTGTAGCCGGCAACGCCCCGGATCGCCTGCTCGCGCTCGTCGGCGGTGCGGCAGAGCAGGAGGTTGGCGATGCCTTCCTCGGTGACGATGTGGGTGACGTCGTCGGCGTAGACCATCACGGGAGCGAGTTCCAAGCCGATCTTCTTCGCGAGTTCG
Organism: Methylorubrum podarium; assembly: GCF_022179745.1. Lineage (GTDB taxonomy): Bacteria > Pseudomonadota > Alphaproteobacteria > Rhizobiales > Beijerinckiaceae > Methylobacterium > Methylobacterium podarium. The sequence continues at coordinate 11,600 of NZ_BPRD01000274.1, read as the reverse complement.
AGCGCGTCGAGCCGCTCGACGAAGGCGGGCGCTAGACCTTCGCCGAAGGTCTCGACGATCTGCACCACGAGCTTGCGCCCGCGCATCAGGGCGGGATCGCCGGTGATCTGAGCCTCGCGCCCCGCCTTCATCCAGGTATCGGAGGGGTGGCGCCGCCCGTGCGGGTCCGAGCCCATGTTGGGCGCGCCGCCGAAGCCGGCCACGCGGTTCTGCGTCACCGTCGAGGAATGGCCGGCGAGGTCGATCTGCAGGGTCGAGCCGATGAACAGGTCGCAGGCGTAGAGCCCGGCCGTCTGGCAGAAGGCGCGGTTCGAGCGGAGCGACCCGTCGGCGCCGGTGAAGAAGATGTCGGAGCGCTCGCGGATGTAGCGGTCCATGCCGACTTCGGAACCGAAGCAGTGGACCTGCTTCACCCAGCCCGACTCGATCGCCGGGATCAGGGTCGGGTGCGGGTTGAGCGCCCAGTGGGTGGCGATCTCGCCCTTCAGGCCGAGGCGCTCGGCGTAGGTCGGCAGCAGCAGCTCGATCGCCGCCGTGCCGAAGCCGATGCCGTGGTTGAGTCGGCGGATGCCGTACTCGGCGTAGATCCCCTTGATCGCCATCATGGCCATCAGGATCTGGGTTTCCGTCATCGCCGCCGGGTCGCGGGTGAAGAGCGGCTCGACGTAGAACGGCTTGTCGGCCTCGACCACGAAGTCGATCCGGTCGCCGGGGATGTCGACGCGGGGCACGCGCTCGACGATCTCGTTGACCTGCGCCACCACGACGCCGTTCTTGAAGGCGGTGGCCTCCACCACCGTCGGCGTGTCCTCGGTGTTCGGCCCCGTATAGAGATTGCCGTCCCGGTCGGCCGAGACGCCGGCGATCAGCGCCACGTTCGGGGTGAGATCGACGAAGTAGCGGGCGAACAGCTCGAGATAGGTGTGCACTGCCCCGAGCTCGATCTGCCCGCCGTAGAGCATGCGGGCGATGCGCCCGCCCTGCGGTCCGGAATAGGAATAGTCGAGCCGCTTCGCGATCCCCTGCTCGAAAATGTCGAGATGTTCGGGAAGCACGATGCCGGACTGGACCATGTGCAGGTCGTGCACGCGGGCCGGATCGCACTGGCTCAGCGCCCGCGCGAGGCAATCGGCCTGCTTCTGGTTATCGCCCTCCAGGCAGACCCGGTCGCCGGGCCGAAGGATCGCCTCCAGGAGATCGACCACCGCGGACGCCGCCACGACCTTGCCCGCGGCATGGGTCCGGCCCGCCTCGATCCGCGCATCGCGGGCTTCCCGCTCCCGACGCCAGCCGCTCATCCGGTCCGCTCCCTGTGGTGGCTTCGCTGCGCATACGCCGGCGGCTCTCGCGAACCGCGCCGTATGTCCTGCGGCGTTCCGATGCCCCTTTTGTATTCTGGCTTGCGTCGAAGTCAATATATTGCATACGATAAGTCAACAAGAACGAATCAGCGCATACAGGAAGGAGACGGCTCATGTCGGCTGCATGCACACCGCCCATGCACGGCGCAATCGTCGTGCCGCGGCGGCCCGATCCGGCGGGTCGGTGCGGGAGGGATGTTCGATGACGATCCTCGGCGTCGCGCTCCTCGCGCTCTGCACCCTCGTCGGCGTGTTCCTGGGCGACCTGCTCGGGATCCTGCTTGACGTGAAGGCCAATGTCGGCGGCGTCGGCATCGCCATGATGCTGCTGATCGCCGCCCGGGTCTGGCTGATGCGCCAGGACCGGCTCGGCCACGCGACCAAGCTCGGGGTCGAGTTCTGGGCCAGCATGTACATCCCGATCGTGGTGGCCATGGCCGCGCAGCAGAACGTCGTCGCGGCGGTGAGCGGCGGGCCGATCGTGATCATCGCGGCGGTCGGCAGCGTGCTCCTGTGCTTCGCCGCAACGGCCCTGCTCGGCCGGATCGGCGGACGGCCGGCGCAGGACGCGGCCGAGGTCGCGCAGGCGGGCGCCGTCATCGCCGGCGAGGGCGCCGAGGCGCCGTCGCGGCCTTCCACCACGGCCCGCAGGTGAGTCCCATGCTGCACATGCTGGAACACGTCTTCGTCGAGCAGAGCCTGGTCGCCGCCTTCGCGGTGATCGGCGGCCTGATGCTCGTGTCGAACGTCATCGGGAAACGCCTGACGGGCGGGCGGGTCCACGGCTCGGCCATCGCCATCGTGCTCGGCCTCGGGCTGGCCTATCTCGGCGGGCTCGCGACCGGCGGCAAGCACGGGCTTGCCGACATTCCGGCCCTGTCCGGCATCGGGCTGATGGGCGGAGCCATGCTGCGCGACTTCGCCATCGTCGCCACCGCCTTCGAGGTGGACGTGATCGAGGCGCGCCGCGCGGGGCTGCTCGGCGTCGTCGCGCTCGCGCTCGGCACGGTGCTGCCCTTCATCGTCGGCACCCTGACGGCCATCGCCTTCGGCTACCACGACGCGGTGTCGATCACGACGATCGGGGCGGGCGCCATCACCTACATCGTCGGCCCGGTGACCGGCGCGGCGCTCGGCGCCGACTCGACCGTGATGGCGCTCTCCATCGCCACCGGCGTCACCAAGGCCGTGATGGTGATGGTGGGCACGCCCCTGGTCGCCCGGTTGATCGGTCTCGATAACCCGCGCTCGGCGATGGCCTATGGCGGGCTGATGGGCACGGTCAGCGGCGTCGCGGGCGGGCTCGCCGCGACCGATCCGAAGCTCGTTCCCTACGGGGCGTTGACCGCGACCTTCCACACCGGCATCGGCTGCCTCGTCGGCCCGTCGCTGCTGTTCCTGATCGTGCGGGCGCTGGTGGGATGACGCGGATGGGCGAGGGCGGCGAGATGGACGGCATGGCCGAGGGGCGCGGCCTCCTCTCGGACCAGATCCGCAATGCCCTGACGGACGAGATCGCCTCGGGCGTCCTCGCGGCGGGGATCGCCCTCGACGAGCAGGATCTTGCCGACCGCTTCGGCGCCTCGCGCACCCCCGTCCGCGAGGCTCTGCGCCAGCTCGCCTCCAGCGGTCTCGTCGAGATGCGGCCGCGGCGCGGCGTCGTCGTGACCCGCATGACCCCCGAGCGGATCATGGAGATGTTCGAGACGACCGCCGAGTTCGAGGCCCTGTGCGTGCGTCTCGCCACCTACCGGATGACGCCGCTCGAACTCAGCGCCCTGATGGACCTGCACGAGCAGTCGGCGGAGCCGGTGGCGGCGCAGGACTACGACACATACGACGCCCTCAACCGGTCCTTCCACGAGGCGCTCTACCGCGCCACCCATAACGGCTTCATGGCCGAGCAGGCGCTGGCGATCCGCTCCCGCCTGTCGGCCTTCCGCCGGACCCAGCTGCGCCAGGGCAAGCGGATCCTGCGCTCGCGCGCCGAGCACGGCGAGATCCTGCAGGCGATCGCGGAGGGCGACGGCGACGCCGCGGCCCGGCGCATGCGCGCCCACATGCTCAACGCCGCGAGCGCGCTCGGCCGCTACGTCGCGGACCACGCGAGCGCGTGAGGGTCCGGACCCTGTCCTGGAGTGTCCGGCCTGCGCGGTTTCAGCGCGGGCCGAAACCGTTCGGCCCGTCGCGGGTAGCCCCATCGCGCGTCGATCGGCGCGACAGGACAGGAGCGGGCCGGAATGGGACACAAGCCGCTGCGCGAGCAGGTCATCGTCGTCACGGGTGCATCCAGCGGGATCGGGTTGGCGACCGCGCGGATGGCCGCGCAACGCGGCGCCCGGGTCGTGCTCGCCGCGAGAAGCGAGGAGGCCCTGGCCGAGGCCGCCGCCGCGTTCGGCCCCCGCGCCACCTACGTGGTCGCGGATGTCGGCCGGCGCGAGGACGTTCAGGCCATCGCCGATAGGGCGGTCGCGACCTTCGGCGGCTTCGATACCTGGGTGAACGTCGCCGGCCTGACTGTCTACGGGCCGCTCCGCGAGATCGCCGCCGAGGACCACGAGCGGCTGATCCGCACCAATTTCTGGGGCACGGTGTACGGCTCGCTGGTTGCCGCGGAGCACCTGCGCGAGCGCGGCGGCGCGATTATCAATGTCGGCAGCATCGCCTCGGATCTCGCCTTCCCGTTCCAGGGCCTCTACGCTGCCTCGAAGCACGCGGTGAAAGGCTTCACCGACACGCTGCGGATGGAATTCCGCGCGGAGGGCGCGCCGGTCTCCGTGACGCTGGTGAAGCCCGCCTCCATCGATACGCCGCTGCCGAACCGGGCGCGCAACTACATGGACCGCGAGCCGACGCTGCCGCCGCCGATCTATCCGCCGCGGGAGGTGGCCAACGCGATCCTGCACGCCGCCGTGCACCCGCAGCGGGACATCGTGGTGGGCGGAGGCGGCAAGCTCTTCGTCATGGGCAAGGAGTTCGCGCCGGGCGCCTACGACGAGCTCGCGCCGGCCATCATCGCCCTGCAGAAGCGGTCGGAATCGCCGAGGAACCCGGAGGGCGCGCTGCACGCGCCTCGGGGAGCCGGCCGGGAGCGGGGCGATCCGCCGGTCTACGTCATGCGCACGAGCGCCTACACCCGAGCGACCCTTCACCCTCTCGCCACGGCCGGGCTCGCCGCCGGCCTGGCGGCGACAGCCGCCCTCGTCCTCGGCGGGCGGCACATCGGCCGCCGATCCTGACGCGCCCCGCCCGAGGTCAGGCGGCCTGCTCGCCGGCGTAGCGGCGGCAATGCTGGAGGTAGCCGACCTCGTGGCGGCCGGCGAGGTCGACCACGCTGGACCAGAGCCAGGACGGCGCCCCGTCCTCCGCGTGGGCGCCACCCGTCACCTCGGCGCGCCAGCCCGAGCGGACGGCGCCGTCCATCTGTCGGCCATGCGCCTTGCCGACCACGTAGGCGAGGTAATGCGCCGCCCGGACCGCCTCGTCGCGGCTGAACTGATTGATATCGAGCTTCAGATCCTGCGGCGCGAGCTCACGCATCACGACCGGCTTGCCGAGAAGATGCACCGGCAGCATGCGTTCGCCGAGGTTCGGCGAGAGGGCCCGTGCGCCGGCCACCACGCGCTCGGCCGGGTCCGACGGCATCGTCGCGCCCGGCGCGGGCGGTGCGGCGGGCTCGACCGCCTCCTTCAGATCCACCAGTGCGAGGCGCTGCTTCTCGCGGGACCCGGCGATGCCGATCAGCGCGGCGTAGCGCAGGAAACCGAGCGAGCTGCAGCCCTTCATCCAGTAGGCCGCGTCGATGAGGTGGGCCTCCGCCTCCTCGCTCCGCCCGCTCAGTGCCAGCACGAGGCGGCGCACCTCGTCCTCCTGGAACAGGTCTTCCAGCGCCCGGCGCTCCTGCGCGTCGAGAGCCCAGAATTTGCGTCCCAGCGGAATGGCCGGCTCCACCCTCTTCAGGCGTTCCCGCGCGAGGTGTTTCCAGTGCCGACCGAGGGCGCGGCGGCGCACCGAGCGCACCACGTCGGGCTCGGGAGGCTGCTTGTTCTCCTCATCCCCACCCAGGCCCACCGCGTAGCCCGCGATCATCTCCTCCAGCATCCGGGCCGTGACGACGCCCGGAAGGTCCGAGCCGCGGGCTGCGCTCGCGAGCGACAGCCCGAGGCGGACGAGGTCGTGCGTCGGGTTGCCGATCACGGTCTGGTCGAGATCCCGGATCTGGATGTCCACCCGCCCGTCGGCGTCGGCCAGCGGACCCAGGTTGCCGAGATGACAATCACCGCAGATCCAGACCGGAGGCCCCTCCGGAAGGGTGCCGCGCGGAAGGCCGTCCAACCACTCGTAGAATTTCAGGGTGTTGCCGCGAACGTAGGCGTGGGCCGAACGGGCCATCTTGAGCGTGCGCTGCCGCTCCAGCACGATCGCACGCTGCTCAGGACCATACGCGTCGTTCACACGCATCAAGACACCTTCAACCCGCAGGCCGCGCCCGTCGCGCGGTGAAGCGTCAACGCGCGCGGGCCGATCCCTGTAGCGCGGCCGATCGTCCCCGGCCCGGATTATGGTGACCCAGAGAACGTGTCGATGGCCGGGGCTGCCGAGCAAGATCAACCTCGAGCGAGAGACCGGCTTCTGGACCCGTTGTCGACCGACCCTGCGCATCCGCCCGGTGGACGCATCGAGAGCACGTGTGCGACATGCACCGCAAGGACGCGTCGGGCGTCGACCGCCCTGGTTGCATGGAGAGGCTTATCACTACGATTGCGCAGCATTCGCCGAATGTATCGGGACCGGCCAGACTAAAACTATGATGTGATGACAAACTTCCTTCCTGCGCTGGCAAGGACAAGGACGTCTAGCGCTGATTGACACCTTCAGCCTGACCATGTGACGAGAGCGAATGCCGGCGACCCGACCTTACGGATTTTCCTCCTCAAGCGGCATGAGTGCTGTCCCCGGCGAAGAGGCCGTCTCGGGTCGAGACGACCCGACGGTTGCGTTCGCCCAATCCGGTCGGCGGGTCATGGGCGGGCGAGTCGTGGGCGGACGGGTCGCGGCGCCTATTTCCATCAATCCTATCGAATCCAGGAACCCTGCGCGTGACGGACGCTGAGGTCGAGGAACTCCGCCGGCACGTGGCGGCGCTCGAAGCCGAGAATGCGCGCCTGCGTGAAGCGCTCAAGGATCAGAACCACGGTTCCGAGCCCGACCCGCACGCGACCCCGGCCTCCACACTGGCGGCCAGTCCGGCGCGGCTGCGGGAGGCGCTCACCATCGCCACGGTGGGCGGCATCTACTTCGACCTGAATGGCCGGCTCCTCGACGCCAACGACGCCTTCCTGGCCATGGGCGGCTACAGCCGCGAGGACCTCAATGCCGGGCGGCTCAGCTGGCAAGTCCTGACACCGCCCGAGTGGCTCGACATGTCCTGGCGTGCCTTCAACGACCTGAAGACCACGGGGCACACGTCACCGTACGAGAAGCAGTATTTCCGCAAGGACGGCTCCCGCTTCTGGGCCCTGTTCGGCGCCACGCTTCTGGACGACGGCCGCGGGTTCGAGTTCGTCGTCGACATCACGGACCGCAAGCAGGCGGAGGCGGAGCTTGCCGCGCGCGAGGCGGAACTCCGGCTGATCGCCGACGCGATGCCGGTGCTGATCGCCTTCATCGACCGCGCCTTCACCTACCGCTTCGCCAACGCGGCCTACGAAACGTGGTTCGGCCGCAGGCCCGAGCAGGTCGTCGGCCGCACGATCGCGGAACTCCTCGGCACCGCCGAGTTCGAGGCCCGCCGCCCCTTCATCGAACAGGCCCTGGCCGGCGCGGACATCCACCTCGAGCGGTCGTGGCCGCATCCGGATGGCCAGCCGCGCGAGGCGGCGATCCGCTACATTCCGAGCCGCGACTCGTCCGGTGAGGTCACCGGCATCTACGTGTTCGTGCAGGACATCACCGACCGCAAGCAGACCGAGGAATTGCTGGCCTCGCGGGCGCTGCAGCTCGAAGCGCAGGTCGCCGAACAGGAAAAGGCGCGGGACCGCATCTGGAACCTGTCGCCGGTGCTCAAGTTCGTCGCGCGCCACGACGGCGAGATCCGGTCCGTGAATCCATCCTGGACGCGCTCCCTCGGCTGGTCGGAACAGGAGACCCTCGGGCGCAACGTGCTCGACTTCGTCGCCCCCGAAGGACGGCGGCAGGCCGCCTCGGACCTGATGCTGGGTGCCGCGACACCCTTGTCCGGCGACATCGAACTCACGTTGCTCACCGAGGGGAACGGGCCCCGCCACGTCTCGTGGACCGTCGTGCCGGGCGACGACCTCCTCTTCGGCTTCGGCCGGGACATCACCGAGCAGCGCGTGGCCGAGGAGGCCCTGCGGCAGTCGCAGAAGCTGGAGGCGGTCGGCCAGCTCACCGGCGGCGTGGCGCACGACTTCAACAACCTGCTCACCATCATCCGCTCGTCCGTCGACTTCCTGCGCCGGCCGGAGCTGCCGGAGACCCGCAAGGCGCGCTATCTCGACGCCGTGTCCGAGACGGTGGACCGGGCGGCGAAGCTGACCGGACAGCTCCTCGCCTTCGCCCGCCGCCAGACGCTCAAGCCCGAGGTGTTCGAAGTCGCCGGGCGGCTGCACGCCGTCGCCGATATGCTCGACACGGTGACGGGCGCCCGCATCCGGGTCGTGACGCAGGGCCTGGACATCCCCTGTTTCGTGCGTGCCGACATCAGCCAGTTTGAGACCGCGCTCATCAACATGGCGGTGAACGCCCGCGACGCCATGGAGGGGGAGGGGACCCTCACGCTTCGGCTCGTCTGCTCCGTGCCGATGCCGCCGATCCGCGGGCATGCCGGCGGTCCCGGCCCCTTCGCGGCGATCTCGCTGTCCGACACCGGAGCGGGCATTCCCCCGGACCGGATCGGCCGGATCTTCGAGCCCTTCTTCACGACGAAGGAGGTGGGCCGCGGGACCGGGCTCGGCCTCAGCCAGGTCTTCGGCTTCGCCAAGCAATCCGGCGGCGACGTCTCGGTCGAGAGCGCGGTGGGATGCGGCACCACCTTCACCCTCTACCTGCCGGAAACCGAGGCCGCACAGGAATCGGCGGAGGCGGGGCGGCCGGGCGACACGCCGCCGATCGGGGCCGGCCAGCGGATCCTGGTGGTCGAGGACAATGTCGAGGTCGGGCGTTTCGCGACGCAGATCCTTCAGGATCTCGGGTTCGAGACCCGCTGGGCGGCGAATGCCGAGGAAGCGCTGGACGCGCTGGGCTCCGAGGACGCGGCCTTCGAGGCGGTCTTCTCCGACGTCGTGATGCCGGGCATGGGCGGGATCGAACTGGCCAAGCGCCTGCGCCGCACCCACCCGCATCTGCCGGTGATCCTCACCTCGGGCTACAGCCACGTGCTGGCTCAGGAAGGGGCGCACGGTTTCGACCTGGTGCAGAAGCCCTACTCGGCCGAACAGGTCTCGCAGGCCCTGTGCAAGGCGATCAGCCCGCGGGTCCGGCACGGACGAGTCGGATAGGCCTGACGCGGGAGCCCGCGTACCGGCCCCGCGCATCGGACGCGACGTCCCGCGCTCATCCGTTTCGAACGCGAACCGGCGATCGATGACACCATCCGCCCGTCCCGTGTGTTATCGCCGACGCTGACGCGGGATTACGCGGCGTTTACGCTGCGCTCGCGCGCAACCGCCGGACACGGCATGGGAGCTTCGTTGGAACCGATGGCCGAGGCGATGGAGACAACGGGCGCTCGATCCGGTTCCGACACCCGGATCTCCACCGGCATCGCCGGCTTGAACGAGATCCTCGGCGGCGGCCTGACGCCGGACCGGCTCTACCTGCTCGAAGGCACGCCCGGCACGGGCAAGACGACTCTCGCGCTGCAGTTCCTGCTCGACGGAGCGGCCCGGAACGAGCGCAGCCTCTACGTGACGCTGTCGGAGACCGCGGACGAACTCCGTGCGGCGGCGGCGAGCCACGGCTGGTCGCTCGACAACATCGACGTCTACGAACTCGTCAACGAGTTGGGTCTCGATCCCGACAGCGAGCAGTCGATCCTGCACCCGTCCGAGATCGAACTCGGCGAGACGGTGCGGGAGGTCATCACCCGGGTCGAGAGCCTCAAGCCCGAGCGCGTGGTGTTCGACAGTCTCTCGGAACTGCGTCTGCTCGCGCAGAACCCGCTGCGCTACCGTCGCCAGATCCTCGCCCTGAAGCACTTCTTCTCCAAGCGGTCCTGCACGGTGCTGATGCTCGACGACCGCACCTCGGAGGCCGGCGACCCGCAGCTCCACAGCATCGCGCACGGGGTGATCTCGCTCGATCAGATGCCGCGGGAGTTCGGCTCCGAGCGTCGGCGCCTGCGCATCGTGAAGATGCGCGGCATCAAGTTCCGGGGCGGCTACCACGACTTCGTCATGGAGACCGGCGGCATCGAGGTCTTCCCGCGCCTCGTCGCGGCCGACCATCACGCGACCTTCGACGCGCAGGCGCGTTCGACGGGCTCGCCGGAACTGGACGCCCTGCTGGGCGGCGGCCTCGTGCCCGGCACCAACACGCTCCTGCTCGGCCCGTCCGGCGTGGGGAAGACGACGACGGCGATGCGCTGCATGCTGGCCGCGCTCGATCGCGGCGAGGCGGCGACGTACTACCTGTTCGACGAAGGGCTCGGCACCCTGATCGCCCGCGCCGCCCTACTCGGCATGGACCTGAGGCCGCATCTCGATTCGGGGCGTCTCACCCTCACGCAGATCGACCCCGCGGAACTCTCGCCCGGCGAGTTCGCCGCGATCGTCAGGCAGGCCGTCGAGCAGCGCGGATCGACCTTCGTCGCCGTCGACAGCCTGAACGCCTACCTGCACGCGATGCCGGGCGAGGAGTACCTCGTCCTGCAGATGCACGAGCTCTTGAGCTACCTGAACCAGAAGGGCGTGACGACGCTCCTCGTGCTGGGGCAGCACGGCGTCATCGGCGAGGTCCGCACCGACATCGATCTGAGCTACCTGAGCGACTGCATCCTGCTGTTCCGCTTCTTCGAAGCGAGGGCCGAGATCCGCGCCGCGCTCTCCGTGGTGAAGAGCCGGGTGAACGCCCACGAGCGCACGATCCGCGAGTTGCGGCTCTCGTCCGAGGGGCTTCGCGTCGGCGAGGCGCTCGACGATTTCGAGGGCGTGCTCACGGGCCTGCCGGCCTATCGCGGACGGGTGGCGATGCTGAGGGATGCGGACGCGCCGGGGGACGAGGCGTGAGCGCATCCCCGGAGGAGCGCGTCCTCATCCTGGCCCCGCGCGGGCGGGATGCCGCGGTGGTCGAGCAGGTGCTGGACCGCTCGGACATCGCCAACGCCGTCTGCGCCGACGTGACGGAATGGGTCGCGTGCCTTCAGGCCGGTGCCGGCACCGCCATCGTCACCGAGGAGGCCCTGGCCGACGGCGACCTCGCGGCGTTGTCCGCCTGGCTCGACGCGCAGCCGCCGTGGTCGGACTTTCCCTTCGTCGTGCTGGCCACGCGCCAAGCCGGCCCCCGGGCGCGGGGCGCGGCCGAATCGCTGAAGCGGCTCGGCAACGTGGTCCTGCTCGAGCGGCCGATCAACGCCGAGACGCTAACGAGCGCCGTCCTGTCGTCCCTGCGCGCGCGCCGCCGCCAGTACCAGGCGCGGGAGCACCTGCGCGAGCGGGAGCGGGCGCAGGAACAGCTTCGGCTGGCGAACGAGGAGCTGGAGCGGCGCGTGGCCGAGCGGACGCGCGAGCTCGAAGCGGCCCACGAAACCCTCGCCTTCGCCCTCGACGCGGCCGGGATGAGTTCGTGGGACATCGACGTCACGACCGGCATCCACCGCCGCTCGCCGCGCTTCGATGCGGTGTTCGGCTACGAGGGCGCGGGGCGCGCCTGGGATCGCGAGACCTTCCTCGATCACGTGCTGCAGGAGGATCGCGGGATCGCCGAGGCGGCGTTCGCGGGCGTCGTCGAGACCGGCAAGCTCGACCTGGAATGCCGGATCCGGCGCGCCGACGGAGCGGTGCGCTGGATCGCCATGCGCGGGCAGGTCAAGCGCGACGAGGCCGGCCGGCCGCTGCGCGTCGCCGGCATCCTCATGGACCGCACGGAGCAGCACGTGACGGAGGAGGCGCTGCGGCAGGCGCAGAAGATGGAGGCCATCGGCCAGCTCACCGGGGGCGTGGCGCACGACTTCAACAACCTGCTCACCGTCATCGTCGGCGGCCTCGACATGATGCTGCG
>NZ_BPRD01000273.1 GCF_022179745.1 Methylorubrum podarium | reverse complement strand
TGGCGGCCCCCTTTTGCTCTGGATTGCTCCGGTGCGGTACTAAGGGGTGGGAAAGCGGAGATATTGCGTCGGCCATTACCGGGACGGTGTCCGGCAACCACCAGGCGGAAAAAATATCCCCGCTCGGGGAAGGCATGCCCCCGGTCGACGGCCCGCAGGGCTAAGCGCGGGCCCGGCATCCACCCGGACATGACGCTTTCGCGCGGCACCGGCCGCTCCGGAGACGGCTATGTACCACCGTCGCCCAGGCCGCCTCGATACTTGGGCCGGATGGGACCGGCGGCCGACTCAACCCACATCGCGCACCATGGGCCGCCCCGCTTCCGACACGCGGATCGCCCTTGAGGTCGGCGCGGCGGTGCCAAGCCTGCCCGCGGTTTCCTCCACCCGCCAGCGAAGGATTGCCGGAGCAGGGGCAAGGATTGCGTCGTTGCTCCTTCCGTCGCCTCTTTGATCGGGCATTCTGTATAAGTGACTGCCTGGATTGAGCTTTTTCATATTTCAAGATCAAATCCGAAAGAATAGGCTATTCAATCCTTGGAATGCTTCGACGCCACTCTGATATCCTGCTTCAATCGAGCATCATCTCGCGATCATGCCAGATCGCAGGCCGATCCTGCAGTAAAAGGCGGTGGTCAGACTTGACTCCCAGGGCCGTGCTCGCGGTACAAGGCGCTGCCCGGGCCGCGTCGGCTCGAGCCGACCAGGAGTAAGGGAATGAAAGTTCCGGAACCGCCGTCGCGCAGGTAGGCGTGTGCGGGTAGCCGCCCACACACGCCTCCTTGCGATCCATCGACCGGGGTGCGCCCTCACGAGGCCAAAGGCACCCCGGTCAGCAACCCCGAACCGCCGAGGGCGGAAACGGGCGCTTCGGCGCATGGGCAGTGGATTCGCATCTCCCACCGCCCTTGGCAAGAGTCCCCGTTCCGCTCCGGCTCGAACGACGCCAGCCGCCAGGCATCGACCGGCTGTGCGTCGCCAGCGCGGAGCTGTCATTGAACACGAAGCATGATCGAGATCCCGCACGCGAAGCGCGGGAGACGCCCGGTGACGCGGGCGCGTCGGCCGTCGGCCCGGGGGTGCCCGAACCCTTGTATCCGCCGACGAAGATTGCCGGGGCCGACCTGATGGTCGTCGGCCTCGCCTACCGGTCCGACGAGTGGATCGAGTTCCTGGATGGCGAGGATTCCGGCGGCCGTTTCGAGGTCGCCGCAGTGGTCGACCCCGTCGACCTGCGCCAGATCGAAGCGATGGTGGCGGGGCGGACCTTCCGTCTGGCGGCGGTCGACCAGGAGCTCGCCATGGGCACGTCCCTGGCTGTCCAACTCGCCTTCTTCGGGCCCCCGTCGGTCAAGGTCCTGCCGCCGCCGTCGGAGCGCAAAAGGCTGGTTGGCTCCAAGGCGCGGCGCCCACCCGAAAGGCCTTGGGTCCACACCCTCGGCGGTCCGCGGGAGCCAAGTCCGCGACGGTAGGATACCGCGTGTCGGGAGGGCGCCGGTTTGCGCCCTCCCGTGCATGAGGCGGACGCCTCACGGTCGCGCTCGGGGAAGAGAGTTGCCGCCGTGCCCCCGCGCCTCGGATGAGCCTGATGTGGATGGGGGAAGCGACTACTCCGCCGAGCCGGCCCGCGACACCTTGAGCGCCCATCATCGGCTGAGTCTTGTGCCGACGATGCGAGGCCCGCCGTCTCGAACCCGCGGTCCCCGCCGGAGCGGGTATGCCGCTCCTCGACATCCCAAGGCGATTGAGTTCATGGCGGCGCGCAAGATCCCCAAGCCATTGCACAACCGTGTCGGCGCTGCCGAATTTCGGCCACTCTAAGTGGCCACGTGAGCTGGGTGATCCCCGTTTCCATGGCTTGATCCCGACTTCGCGATGGCTCCCCCGCTCAACCGACGAACCAAGAAGGGAGAGTCGTATGTGCGCCCCCCTTCGATAGAAGCCGCCCTCGACCGATTGGCCGCCCTCGACCTGGATGGGATCGTGCGTGAGGCACGGGCGGAGGACCCCAAGGCGCCCGGCTACGTCGAGAGCGAATGCTTGGTCCATCTGCTGCGTTCGACACGCCACGACAACACGGACACCCGTTTCCAGAGACTGTTCGAGGTGTTGATCGAGAGGGTCGAGCGCTCCCTGAAGGGCTCGATCCGGACCAGCCGCCGCTACGACGCGGAGGAGTTGCGGACCGAGGTCGTCAACCGCCTCGTCGATCTCCTCGTCGAGGACAGGCAGTCTCCGGGCATCAAGCTGGATTTCTTCGAGGTGCGGTTCGCCCGCGCCATGACCGCCTTGCGCATCGGCGTGCTGCGGCGTTCCGAAAGCCGGGCGGAGGGGACCGACCACATCGAAGACATGGGCGACGGTGAAGGTGATGCCGTCCCGGCCCTGACGAACCGTATCAGCCAAGCCTTCGCCGCCGACGGGTCCGAACAGGAAAAAGAACATTTCCGGAACGAGCTGCTTCGCGCGATCGACCGTCTGCCACCCCTTCAGCGGGAAGCCGTAGCCCTCTTCCTCGAAGGCCACCGCATCGAGGGAGGGGACACGGAGACCATAGCGAAGCTTTGCGGCGTCTCGGACCGGGCGGTACGTTATCGCCTCAGGAATGCGTACGAGACGCTGCGTCGGGAACTCGGAGAGAGACGATGACGACCAGCCCCTCGCACCGCGCGCAGGAAATCCTCCTGACCTTCGCGGCGGAAGGCGAACCCACCCCGAAGCGGTTGGAGGCCTTTACGAAGGAGTACCCGGACCTCCGCCGCGAGCTCACCGACCTTGCGGTCGAGTTGGTGCTGGAACCCTCGCGGCCGGTCCCCGCGGCTGACGCCGCGACGGCGCGCACCGTGTCGTCGGCATGGGCTCGCTTCCAGGCAGGCATCGCCAGCCCCCCGGCGAAGTCCCGGGCCGGCGCGGTGGTCGAGCCTTCGCCGGACGTCTTCGCGGGCTTCGCCGGCCCGTCATTCCCACGGCTCGCGGCCCGGCTCGGAGTGACACCCGCCTTCCTGATCAAGGTCCGGGATGGCCTTATCGAGGCCGCGTCCTTCCCCAAGGCGCTGGCCAGGGACATCGCGGACGAGGTCGGGCATGGCGTCGACACGGTCATCGCCCTGTTGGAGCGCCCCGCATCCATGCCGGCCGGAACGATGGCCAAGGCCGACGGCAAGCCGGAGGTCGGCGTGAAGCAGACTTTCGAAGAGGCGGTGGCGAACTCGGGCCTGACGGCGGATCAACGGCGGCGTCTGCTCGCGATGGCAGAGGCCGAACGTGGATCCGATTGAGGCGGGGCGGAAGCAGGCCGCCCGCATCCATGCCGAGATGGTCGCCGAGGGAGCCGATCCCTGGCAGCCGTTCGACCTTGCAGTGCGGGCCATCGAGGGCCACGGCCTCTGGCACCAGCCCGTCCACGCGGGCGACGTCTCCCTGAACGGAGGCCGGGCACGGCTCGACCCGAAGTCGAAGGGCATCCTGTACGGCGAGACGGGCACTCCCGGAGGCGATGCGCTCCTGCTCGGACATGAGCTCGGGCACGTGGTGATGCACGGCGGGACCGCTCCCGTCGTCACCACGCATACCGACCCGAGCCGATCCTCCGAGAGCGGCAGCGCCGTCGAGCGGCTGGCCGACTACGGGCGTGGGGAGCGCCGCGAGGTCCAGGCCGACCTGTTCGCGCGCGAACTGGTGCTGCCGCGAGCCGTCGCGCGTCGCCATCACCAAGACGGGATGAGCGTCGCCGACATCGCCGGGCGGCTCGGCATCTGCCCGGACGTGGTGACCCAGCAACTGCTGGACGCGCTACTGCTTCCCGTCGTGCCGGACGCCGCCCCCGCCCCCGCGGCCACGATGCGGCCGGACCCGAGCCAGGATGCGGCGGTCGCCCATCGTGGCGGCCCCTACCTGCTCCAGGCGGGGCCCGGGACGGGCAAGACCCGCACGTTGGTCAGAAGGATCGAGAGCCTCGTCGACGAGGGGATCGACCCGAACGGAATCCTCGTCCTGACCTTCTCGAACAAGGCGGCGGCCGAGCTGATGGATCGGCTCGCCCTGTCGCGGCCCGAGGCGGCCGCCTCGGTCTGGACGGGCACCTTCCACGCGTTCGGGCTGGACGTGATCCGCCGCTTCCACGAACGCCTCGGACGAAGCGCGAGCCCGAAGCTCGTCGACAAGCCCACGGCCATCACGATGCTGGAGGGGGTTCTGGCGAGCCTGCCGCTGGCGCATTACCGGGACCTCTGGGACCCGGTGCAGGATCTCTCGAACATCCTCTCGGCCATTTCCCGCGCCAAGGACGAACTCGTCGACCACGTGCGCTACCGTGAATTGGCCGATGCGATGCAGCGTGCCGCCACGGACGACGCGACGCGCCTGAGGGCGGCGCGGGCGCATGAGGAAGCCATCGTCTACGAGGCTTACGAGAGGCTGCTCTCGGAGGCCGATGCCCTCGATTTCGGTGACCTCGTCATGAGGCCCGTGCGACTTGCGGCCGAGCATCCCGACGTGGCCAAGGCGCTGTCGCTCCGCCATCGCCACCTGCTCGTCGACGAGTACCAGGACGTCAACCTCGCCACCGTGCGCTTGATCCGGGCGCTGGCGGCCGACGAGGGCGAGCGGCTGTGGGTCGTCGGCGACGCCCGCCAATCGATCTACCGGTTCCGGGGCGCCACCTCGGCCAGCATGGCCGCGTTCCGGGCGCACTATCCCGGGGCGACCCTCGGGGCGCTCGACGTCAACTACCGGTCGCGCAAGGAGATCATCGACACCTTCACGAGCTTCGCCGCGAGCGTCGACGCCTTCCGCCCGCTCGGCGCGCTCGGCCTAGCCCCCGACAGGGGGGCGTCCGGCCTCAAACCGGTGCTGCACGACGCCGGCACCCCCGACGACGAGGTCGCGCTGGTGGCCGCCTCCGCGGCGCAGGCGAAGGCTGCGGGGGTGGACTACCGCGAACAGGCGGTCCTGTGCACGACCAACGACCGCCTCGCGGAGTTCGCCGCAGGCCTGATCGCCCGGGACGTACCGGTCCTCTACCTCGGGCCGCTGTTCGAACGGCCGGAGGTGAAGGAGCTGCTCTGCCTGCTCGCACTCTTCCACGATCCCCGCGCCGCAACGCTCGTCCGCGTCGCCACGATGCCGGGGTTCGAGATGGAGCTCGGCGACGTCGCCGCGGTCGCCGCCCATCTGAGGGACGCTTCAGGGCCGCCCCTCGACTGGCTGGCCGCCGCCGACGCCATCCCCGGCCTCGGCCCCTCGGCGACGGCGCCGCTGCGGCGCCTGCGAGAGGTCTGCGGGGGCTTCGCGGATCGGACGCCTCCGTGGCGCATCGCGAGCGCGCTGGTGCTGGACCGGCTCGGCATCGGCCGGAGGATCGCGGCCTCAGGTACCCTGCCCGAACGGATGGCGGGCATTGCGATCTGGCAATTCCTGAACTTCCTGCGGTCATTGCCGGTCGAGGGTCAGTTCCCGACCTTCGAGGCGCTCCGCCGGATCAAGAGGCTGGTCGTCCTCGGCGAGGAGAAATCGCTCAGGCACGTCCCGGACGCCGCCCTCGAACTGGACGCGGTGCGCATCATGACGATCCACGCCTGCAAGGGCTTGGAGTTCCAGCTCGTCCATGCGCCCGGCATGATCAAGACGGGCCTGCCGCGAACGGCCAAGCCGCCGCCTTGCCCGCCGCCGGACGCGCTGATCGAGGGCAGCGACGGCCTCACCGGCCCGCAGGCCTGCCTGACGGGCCACGAAGAGCAGGAGGCCTGCCTCTTCTTCGTCCTGCTCTCCCGCGCGCGAGACGACCTGCGCCTCTACCGGTCCACCATGATGGCCGGCGGGACCAAGAAGCGGAACCCGTCCGACTACAACGCCCGGATCGCCGCCACGCTGGGCCGGCCGCCCGCACTCGTCCGGCTCCCGTCGCCTCCGCCGCCATCCGGCCCGGCCGCCGTTCCCATCACATGGGAGACGCCGTTCGCGCTCGACCACCAGCACCTCGATTCCTACGGGAAATGCGGGCTGCGCTTCCTCTACACCTACCTGCTCGGCCTGGGCGGACGCCGCGACGAGACGCCGTACATGCGGATGCACAACGCCGTGGCGGAGACGGTCCGTTGGCTCGACCGCAACTTCGACGCCGGGCGCGCTGAGCCGGAGGGCTTCGGCGAGGCCTTCGCCGCGGCCTGGACCGAGCACGGCCCGGTCGACCACGGGCACGCCGAGGCTTACAGGACCATCGCGGACGAGATGCTGCGGTTCCTCCTCGGCCTGCGTGACGAGGAAGGCAGGCTGCCTCCCGAGGCCTTGAGCCTGGCCGTTGCGGGAGGAAGCGTCCTTTCCAGGGCGCACGACGTGGTCCGCAACGCGGACGGACGCCTCGTCGTGCGCCGCGTCGCGACGAGGAAGGCACCGTCGGCGCTGCTGAAGGAGATCGAGTACATCGTCCTGGATGCCGCGGCGGAGGTGACGTTCGGCGAACCCGTTGTGGTCGAGGCGGTGCATCTCACCGGCGGCAGCCGGCAACCGGTGGAGATCCCGCCGAAGAAGCGGGACGAGCTTCGTGCCGCCGTCGTCGCTCACATGTCCGGCATCGGGGCGGGACTGTTCGCCCCGAGCGTGGGATCCCGCTGCCCGCGCTGCCCGCATCACTTCGCCTGCCCCGGCCTTCCCGGCGGCTCGGCGGTGGTGCGGCGACCCCTGGCGTGGGGCCGGTAGCGCGGCCCGGAGCCCCTAACAGACTGCTCGGCCCGCGGCCGAAAAAAACTTGGCCCGGCCGTTTCCGGCTTGGCCGGCCCCTTTCGATCAACCCCTCGACGGGCCGGGAAGGATGGCTTCCCGGGATGATCGAAAGGCAACGGGATGAACACCAACGAGAACCACGGCCACCACGACGACGACGCCCCCCGCACGGACGAGGACGGCGTCCGCGCG
>NZ_BPRD01000272.1 GCF_022179745.1 Methylorubrum podarium | reverse complement strand
CACCGTGCTCGGCGCGGCCGGCGAGGGCGGCGCCGGGTTCTTCGGAGCGGCCGGCGCGAGCCTGAGCAATGCCGGCACCATCACCGGCGGCACCGGTGGCGTCGGTGCCGTCGGCGCGCCCGGCCTCGTCGAGATCACGGGACCCTCGGGGGCGCCGGTCGCCACCGGCGGAACCGGTGGGACGGGCGGCATCGGCGGCCGCGGCGGGACGGGCGTGCAGCTCATCGGCGCGGACGGCTTCAGCAACACCGGCACCCTGGCCGGCGGCGCGGGCGGCGTCGGCGGCACGGGCGGCGAGGTCGGCGGCCGCGGCGAAGGGCCGGCCGCCCCGCCCGAGGCCACCGGCGGCACGGGCGGCCTCGGCGGGACGGGCGGAACCGGGCTGCGGATTGTCGGCGGAACCGCCCTCGGCAATGCCGGGACCGTGCGCGGCGGAGAGGGCGGGCAGGGCGGCGACGGCGGCCTGCCGGGCTTCGGCCTGGGAGGTCCGGGCGGGGCCGGCGGTCCGGGCGGCGCGGGGGGCGTGGGCGGCGTCGGGGCGCAGGTCACCGGTGCCGACTTTACCAATTCCGGGCTCATCGCCGGCGGCACCGGCGGCACGGGCGGGGCCTTCGGCGCGCAGATCCCCACGGTGGAACCCGACGCGAGCGGCGTCGCCGGGATCGGCGGCACCGGCGGCACCGGTCTCCTGATCGAGGGCGCGACCCGCTTCACCAACGCTGCCACCGGCCGCATCGCGGGCGGGGCGGGCGGGACCGCCGGCGGCGCGGGCGGGATCGGCGTGCTCGCCCCCACCGGCGGCACCCTGATCAATGCCGGGACGATCACCGGCGGCGCGGGAGCCTCCGGCGCGAGCGGCGCCGCGGGAAGCGGGGGCTTCGGCGGGACGGCCGTCGTCGGGGCCGGCCTCGCCATCGTCAATTCGGGCGTCATCGCGGTCGGCGCCGGCGCCACCGGGCCCGCCGCGGCGGAGACGGGCCGGGCCATCAGCTTCACCGGCGGTCTCAACAGCCTCACCCTGACCGCGACCGGGCAGATCGACGGGGCGGTCGTCGCCTTCAGCGCCGCCGACCGGCTCATCCTCGGCGGCGCCACCGACGGGACCTTTTCCGCGGCGGCGATCGGTGCGCAGTACCAGAATTTCGGCGTGTTCCAGAAGGTCGATGCGGGCACCTGGACGCTCACCGGGACGACGCCGTCGGCGACGGCGTGGCAGGTGCTGGGCGGGACGCTGGCGATCGGTGCGGACGCCAATCTCGGCGCGCCCTCCGGCGGCGTCCTGCTCGACGGCGGGACGCTCCGGGCCACCGCCGGCCTCGCGACGGCGCGGACGCTCACCCTGGGCGCGTCCGGCGGCGCGATCGAGGCGGATCCGGGCGTGGCTCTGGTCGCAAGCGGGCCGCTCGTCGGCGCGGGCGGGCTGACGAAGACCGGGACCGGCACCCTGACCCTGACCGGCGCCAACACCTATGCCGGCGCGACGCGGATCGAGGCCGGGACGCTGGCGCTCGCGGGCTCGGGCACGATCGCCCCATCGAGCGGGGTCGCCCTGGCCGGCGGCGCCACCTTCGACCTTGCCGGGCTCACCGGCGGCGGCACCGCCATCCGGAGCCTCGGCGACAGCGAAGCGGGCCAGGCCGGCACGGTGGTGCTCGGGGCCAACCGTCTGACCCTGACGGATGCCTCCGGCACGTTTTCCGGCGGCATCACCGGCTCCGGCGGACTGACGCTCGCCGGCGGCAGCCAGACGCTGGCGGGGGCGAACACCTTCGGCGGGACGACGATCGTGGCCGGCGGCACGCTGACGCTCGCAGGCACCGGATCGCTCGCCTCCTCCGTGACGACGCAGGCCGGGGGCTCGTTCGCCAACGCCGGGACGGTAGGCGGCGGCCTGACCAATGCCGGCTCCACCACCAACGACGGCACCCTCGCCGGGCCGGTCGCCAACAGTGGCCGCTTCGTCAACCGCGGCACGGCCGGCGCGCTGACGAGCAGCGCAGGCACCGTGACCAACACCGGCACGCTCGACGGCGCGGTGATCATCACCGGCGGCAGCCTCGCCCTCGGTCCCGGCAGCCTCGTCACCGGCGCGCTGACGAACGGCGCCGCGGTGACGGCGCAAGGGCGGATCGCCGGGCTGGTCACGAACGCGGCCGGGGCGAGCTTCACGCTCTCCGGAGCGCTCGCCGACCTTACCGCCCTGAGCAATGCCGGCAGCGTCAGCCTGGCCGGCAACGGGCTCGGCATCGGCACCCTGACCGGAGAGGGCGGGGTGATCCAGAACGGGGCCGCCGCGGCGGCGACGCTGACGCTGGGCTCGGGCAGCAGCACCGGGACCGTGCTGCAGGACGGGTCGGGCGGCGGCGCGCTGTCCCTGGCGAAGGTCGGGGCCGGAACGCTGACGCTCTCGGGCGCCAACACCTATTCGGGCGGCACGGCGCTCAACGGCGGCACCGTCCGCGTGTCGAGCGACGCCAACCTCGGCGCGGCGACGGGGGGCCTGAGCTTCGGCGGCGGCGCGCTGGCGACGGGGGCCGACTTCACCACCGGCCGCGCGCTGAACCTCGGTCCGTCGGGCGGCGCGCTGGCGCCGGATGCGGGCACGAGCCTCACCCTGACCGGCGTGGTCGGCGGACCCGGCGGGCTCACCGTGGGCGGGGCCGGCCGCGTGGTCCTGACCGGGGCCAACAGCTACGGCGGGGGCACGCTGGTGAATGCCGGCGCCACCCTGCAGCTCGGCGACGGCGGCACGGCCGGCGCGATCACCGGCAACGTCGTGACCAACGGCACGCTCACCCTCAACCGCTCCGACCGGCTGGACTTGGCCGGCGTCATCTCCGGTGCGGGCACCCTGAACCAGTCGGGCGCGGGCGTCACGGTGCTCACCGGCCGCAACGGGCCCGGCGCCCAATTCACCGGCACCGCCGCCGTCAATGCCGGCACGCTGGCGATCAACGGCACCTTCGGCGACACCGCCGGCAACGCCGCGCGCCTCTCCGTCAATGCCGGCGGCACCCTGCAGGGGTCCGGCACGATCGCCGGCTCGGTCGCCGTCAACGGCGGCACCGTCTCGGCCGGCAACTCGCCGGGCACGCTGACGGTCGCCGGCAGCTACACCCTCAATCCCGGCTCGACCTCGCTGTTCGAGTTCGGCTCACCCGGCCTCGTCGGGGGGCCAAGCAACGACCTCATCAATGTCGGCGGCAATCTCGGGCTCGGCGGCACGCTCAGCCTCGTCTCGGCGGCCGGCGCCGCGGCCGCGCCCGTCTCGGGCGCCTACCGGCTGTTCAACTACGGCGGCACGGTCTCGGGCGCCTTCGACGGCGTCACCACGCCTGGGGCCGGCACCAGCGCCCTCGTCTACACCGACATCCCGGCCCAGGTGAACGTGCTCGTCACCAACGGCAACCAGTCGGTCCAGCTCTGGGACGGCGCCGACACCACCGGCGCGGCGGCGGGCGGCCAGGGCGGCGCCGGCACCTGGAGCGCGGGCGGCACCAACTGGACGCGCCTGCCCGGCGGGCAGATCAACGACCTCTGGCGCTCCGGCGTCGGCCTGTTCGGCGGCAGCGCCGGCACGGTGACGGTGACCGGGACGCAGGCCGTGCAGGGCCTGCAATTCACGGTGGACGGCTACCGCCTCGCCGGGCCGGGCGCGCTCGTCCTGACCGGCGATCCCTTCACCACGGCGGGCCAGAGCTTCGTCACCGTCGATGCGGGCGTCTCCGCCACCATCGCCACCGGGCTGACCGGAGGGGCGCCGGGGATCGGCCTGCGCAAGCTGGGGTCCGGCACGCTGACGCTCGCGGGCGCCGGCACCTATACCGGCGCGACGACGGTCGAGGCCGGCACGCTGGCCCTCGCGGCAGGCGGCACGCTGACCTCCTCCGTGACGACGCGGGCCGGGGGCAGCTTCGCCAACGCCGGGACGGTGGGCGGCGGCCTGACCAATGCCGGCTCGGCCAGCAACGACGGCACCCTCGCCGGGCCGGTCACCAACGGCGGCAGCCTCGCGCTTGGCCCAAACAGCCTCGTCACCGGCGCGCTGACGAATGGCGCCGCGGTGACGGCGCAGGGCCGGATCGCCGGGCCGGTCACGAACGCGGCCGGGGCGAGCTTCACGCTCTCCGGAGCGCTCGCCGACCTCACCGCCCTGACCAATGCCGGGAGCGTCAGCCTGGCGGGCAACGGGCTCGGCATCGGCACCCTGACCGGAGAGGGCGGGGTGATCCAGAACGGGGCCGCCACGGCGGCGACGCTGACGCTGGGCTCGGGCAGCAGCACCGGGACCGTGCTGCAGGACGGGTCGGGCGGCGGCGCGCTGTCCCTGGCGAAGGTCGGGGCCGGAACGCTGACCCTGACCGGAACGAGCACCTACCGCGGCGGGACCACGGTGGCGGGCGGCACGCTGGCGCTCGGAGGGCCGGGCGCGGCCGGCGGCGGCGCCATCGCGCTCGAGACCGGCACGCGGCTCGCCTTCCTCGGCAGCGGCTACACGGTGGAGAACGCCATCCGCCTCGCCGGCCCCGGCCTCGCGACGATCGAGTCCGGCCCGGGAACGGTCGCCCTGTCGGGCCCGATCTCCGGCGCGGGCGCCCTGGAGAAGGCCGGCCTCGGCACGCTGGTGGTGTCCGGCACCGGCACCTATGCCGGCGCCACCGCGGTCACCGCCGGCATCCTCCAGGTCGACGGAGCGCTCACCGGGTCGTCGGCCCTGACGGTCGGGCCCGGTGCCGGCCTGACCGGCACCGGCCGGGTCGGCGCGCTCACGGTCCAGTCCGGCGGATTCGTGGCGCCCGGCAACGCCGCCAACCCCACCGGCACGCTGACCGCGGAGGGGCCGGTGGTGCTCGGGTCGGGCTCCACCCTGGCGACGACCCTGTCGCTGACGGCGGCGAGCCGGCTCGTCACGCCCTCGACCGCCACGATCGCCTCCGGGGGCATCCTGCAGATCACGCCCTCGACCCTGGCCTACATTACGCCGGTGCGGCTGCCGATCCTGGTGGCGAGCGCGGGGCTGACCGGCCAGTTCACCTCCGTGACCTTCACCGCGCCGGTGCGCGGCCTGCAGCCGGTCGTCGGCTACGATGCGGGCAGCGCCTACATCCAGTTCGGCGAGACGGAGCCCGGCCGCCCGACCGAGCCGGGGCGGGACCTGACGAGCGCGATCGCCTCGGCGCAAGGCCTGGCGCGGGACCGCTTCGGCGCCTTCGTGACGCAGCGCATCCTCGGCAGCGTGCTCACCGGCTTCAACCAGCAGATCAGCTGCGGCGACTGCTTCAGCGGCTTCGGCATGGCCGGCTCCTACAGCGTCGGCGCCCAGGGCCGCAAAGCCCTGACCGAGGAGCTGATCGCCATCGGCGGCTTCGCCTATACCGGCTACGACAGCGGCCGGGTCCGCGTCTCCGGCGGGCCGATCTTCGCCGGCCTGCTGCGCTACGACCCGGCGGGCCTCGGTTCGGCGCGGCCGTTCGTGGATGTCGGCGGCCTGTTCGCGCCGAGCCAGAACACGACCTACAGCCGGGGCTACACCTTCGGGACCATGGCCGGCCAGGGCACCGGGCGGGTCTCGAGCATCAGTGGCTCGGTCTTCGGCCGGGTCGGCGCTGTCGCCCGGCTGTCGCCGCAGGACGAGGTCGCGGCGGCCGTTGAGTACAGCCGCGGCTGGCAGTTTGCCGGCGCCTACACCGAGGGCCTGCTCGCCCCGAACCCCTACGCCCTGGCGAGCCGCGGCGGCACCGACATCATCAACATCGCCAAGATCGGGGGGCAATACACGCACCTGTTCGGCACCGCGATCGAGGCGCAGCTCAATCTCGGCGTCGCCCACGGCTTCGGCCTGAGGAGCGGCCTGCGCGGGACGGTGGCGGACGTGCCCTTCACCACCCCGATCAAGGATCTCACCTGGGCGGAGTACGGGGCGCGGATCAGCTATCGCCTGCAGCAGGATCTGGCGCTCGACGGCTTCATCCTCGGCACGCTCGGGCCGCAGCCGGTGGGCGACACCATCCACGGCGGCGCCTCGGTGCGCTACGCGTTCTGACGTCTCTTTCGCGCGAGGACCGGCGGAAAGGGCCGCGGATGCGGACGAGCGTCCTGTCCGCCGGCCGGGCCGCCCTCGGCGGGATCGGCCGCCTCGGCCGCCGCATCGGGCCGGGCCGCCTGCTGGCCGGCGGCCTGCTCGTGCTGCTGCTGCTCCTGCGGATCACCGATCCCCCGCCGGTCGAGGCCCTGCGCCTGCGCACCTTCGACGCGCTGCAGGTGCTCTCGCCGCGGGTGCCGCCGGCCGAGCGTCCGGTGGCCATCGTCGATATCGACGAGGCGAGCCTGAAGGAATTCGGCCAGTGGCCGTGGGCGCGCACGCGGCTCGCGGCGATGGCCGGCAAGCTCCAGGAGGCCGGGGCGGCGATCGTCGCCTTCGACATCGTCTTCTCCGAGCCCGACCGCCTGTCGCCGCCGCTCCTCGCCGAGACCCTGCCGGACTTGAGCGAGGCGGCCCGCGCCGACCTGCGGGCGCAGCCCGACAGCGATGGGGTCTTCGCCGACGCGATCGGGCGCATGCCCGTGGTGCTGGGCCAGACCGCCGCGAGCACCCCCATCGCCTGGACGGGGGAGGGGCCGCCGCCGCAGACCGGCACCGCCGTGGTGGGACCGGATTTCGACCCGGCATCGGCGCTCATCGGCTTCCCCGGCCTGATCCGCAACCTGCCGGTGCTGGAGCGGGCCGCCGCGGGGCGGGGCGTCTTCACCATCAGCCCCGAGCGGGACGGCGTGGTGCGGCGGGTGCCGATGGTGCTGCGGGCGGGCGGGACCGTCGTGCCGACGCTGGCGCTCGACATCCTGCGGGTGGCGACCGGGGCCGATACCCTCCTGATCCGCACCGACGAGGCGGGCGTCGTCTCGATCCGCCTGCCCGACCTCACCGTGCCGACCGACCCGCACGGGCAGATCTGGGTGCGCTTCAGTCCGCACGATCCGGGGCTCTACGTCTCGGCCAGGGACGTCCTGAACGGCACCGTCCCACCCGACCGCTTTCGCGAAAGAATCGTCCTCGTCGGCACCTCGTCCGTCGGCCTGCTCGACAACCGCACCACGCCGCTCGACCGCTCGATGCCGGGCGTCGAGATCCACGCGCAGCTTCTCGAGAACCTGCTGACCGGCACCACCCTCACCGTGCCGAACGAGGCGACCCTGATCGAGGTCGGCGCGACGGCGGCGGTGTCGCTCGCCATCATCCTGTTCGCCCCGATCCTCGGCGCGCTCGGCCTGCTCCTGTTCGGCGGCCTCGTCGCGGCGCAGCTCGCCTTCGTGTCGTGGTACCGGTTCTCGGCGCAGGGCATCCTGTTCGATGCCACCTACCCCCTGCTGACGACCTTCCTCGTCTACCTCACCCTCGTCTTCACCAACTACTTTCGCGAGCAGGCCGGCCGCAAACGGATCCGCACCGCCTTCGGGCGCTACCTGTCGCCGGACCTCGTGGAGCAGCTCGCCCTCTCGCCCGAGCCGCTCCGGCTCGGCGGCGAGGAGCGGCGCCTGACGATCATGTTCTCGGACGTGCGCGGCTTCACCGCCATCGCGGAGTTCTACAAGACCGATCCGGCCGGGCTGACGGCCCTGATGAATCGCTTCCTCACCCCGCTCACCCACGCCATCCTCGACCGGCAGGGGACGATCGACAAGTACATGGGCGACGCGATCATGGCGTTCTGGAACGCGCCGCTGCCCGTCGAGGACCACGAGGCCGAAGCCGCCGCGGCCGCCCTCGACATGCTGGCGCGGATGGACGCCCTCAACGCCGCGCGGCGGCGCGAGGCGGAAGCGGGGGGGCATCCGGTCCTGCCGCTGGATATCGGCATCGGCATCAACACCGGGCCCTGCGTCGTCGGCAACATGGGCTCCGACCTGCGCTTCGACTACTCGGTGCTGGGCGACCCCGTGAACGTCGCCTCCCGTCTCGAGGGGCAATCGAAGTTCTACGGGGTGAAGGTCGTCCTCGGCGCGGCGACGGCGGCGGCCATCGCCGACCGCTACCCGGTGCTCGAGATCGATCGCGTCCGGGTGAAGGGCAAGAGCGAGCCCGAGACCCTCTTCACCCTCGTCGGCGACGAGGTCTTTCGGACCTCCGAGCCGTTCGCGAAGCTCTCGGCCCGGCACGCGGCGATGATCGCCGCCTACCGCGCCCGGCGGTGGGACGAGACCCACGCGATCGCGCAGGAATGCCGCGCCCTGGCGCAAGGGTTGCGGATCGACGCCCTCTACGCGCTCTACGCCGAGCGCGCCGAGACCTTCGGCCGGGAGCCGCCGCCCGCGGATTGGGACGGCATCACCATCGCCACCGCGAAGTAGCCGGCGGCACGCCGCTGGGCCGCGGCCTCGGACGACGCGTCCTCGCCCAAAGGCCACGCTGCGCCATATGCTCGCGAAGCGTGGAACGGATGAGGCGATCGTGAGCGTCGGACTGCTAGCCCTCTTGGATGAC
Organism: Methylorubrum podarium; assembly: GCF_022179745.1. Classification (GTDB taxonomy): domain Bacteria; phylum Pseudomonadota; class Alphaproteobacteria; order Rhizobiales; family Beijerinckiaceae; genus Methylobacterium; species Methylobacterium podarium. The sequence continues at coordinate 15,283 of NZ_BPRD01000272.1, read as the reverse complement.
GTGGTCGCCCTGACGAAGGTCGCGGCCGCCTCGCTGGACGACGTGGCGGCCCAGGCCGCCAAGGCCGGGACCAAGGCGGCCGGCGTCGTGATCGACGACGCCGCGGTCACGCCCCGCTACGTGGTCGGCTTCTCGCCGGACCGCGAATTGCCGATCGTCTGGCGCATTGCCCGCGGCTCGCTGATCAACAAGCTGGTGTTCCTGCTGCCGATCGCGCTGCTGCTCAGCGCCTTCGCGCCCTGGGCGATCACGCCGCTCCTGCTGCTCGGCGGCCTCTACCTCGCCTACGAGGGGGCCGAGAAGGTCTACGAGATGATCGTGCCGCACGCGGCCCACGCGCACGAGGCGGAGGCGAAGGCGGGCGCGGCGAACGCGCAGGTGCTGGAGAACCAGCGGGTCTCCGGCGCGATCAAGACCGATTTCATCCTCTCGGCCGAGATCATGGCCATCACCCTGGCGGGCTTGGGCGACGGCACGGTCTGGTCGCGGGCGGTCGTGATGGCCGTCGTCGCCCTCGGCATCACGGTCGCGGTCTACGGGACCGTCGCCCTGATCGTGAAGGCCGACGACATCGGCCTCGCGCTGGCCCGCCGCGGCAGCGGCGTGCTGGCCGCGATCGGCCGCGGGCTGGTGCGCGGCATGCCCGTCTTCCTCAAGGCGCTCGCCGTCCTCGGCACGGCGGCCATGGTGTGGGTCGGCGGCGGCATCATCGTCCACAGCCTCGCGGGCTACGGCTTCGCCGGCCCCGAGCACCTGATCCACGAGGCGGCGGTCGCGGCGGGCCGGGCCGTGCCGGCGATCGGCGGCGCGGTGGAGTGGCTCGTCACCGCGGCGGGCTCGGGCGTGATCGGGCTGATCGCGGGCTTCGCGCTGATCCCGCTCGCCGGCAAGGTTCTGGCACCGGCCTGGAGGGCGGTGATGCGGCTTCTGCCGATGCGCGGGAAGGAGGCCTGACGGACGCCGACGGCGGGGCCGATCCACTCCGCCCCGCTCCGCGCGGAAACGCTCCCGCGCCCGCCGAGTCTTCCCGGACGACCACCGGAACCGCGGAGATCCGACCAACATACGATAACTTTTCCTTAGGTGCCGCCGATTATCCTTTGATGGCTTGAGTGTCCGGCAGCCATGGCTCGGGACAGGCGCGGGGCGGCCGGAACACGATGCGTACAGCACCCGTCACGAAGCTTCTCCCATGAGAAGCGCGCCGGCCGTCCCATCGCCCGGCCCGTCTCCCGCGGAGGGCCGACCGCGCACCGACCGGGCCGCGATCTCGACCAGCCCTGATCCGGCCGCGCAGCCGCCGGTCGAGGACCCGCAGGCGCCCCTGTCCCGGGGAGGACCTGAACGGTGATGCTCGACTTCAACACGCTGCAGGTCGCCAGCATCAGCAGCCGTCTGGCCTTCGTCCTGGTGTTCTTCGTCACCCTGCTTCGGCATCCGCGCGAGATCTATTTCGGGGTCTGGGCCGGCGCGCTGTGCTGCTCGCTGGTGGCCTCGCTGATGATGCTGGGCGATCCGCCGAGCGTCCCGCTGACCGCCGTCAAGGGCAGCATCGTCTACGTCCTGTACGGCGCGAGCCTCGCCACGTCCTGGGCGGGCCTGCGCCTCTTCTACGAGCGGGCGGCCCTCGTTCCGCAGACGCTCGTGCTCGCCCTGGCCTCCGGCCTGCCCTACGGCATCCTGCTGCAGGGCGGGGTGTCGATGTCGTGGTGCCTCACCACGGTGTTCGGCGGCATCGCCCTGAGCACGGCCCTGTGCATCCGGGAGATCCTGAGAACCCCCGCCGCGACGCGCCTGTGGACGCAGTACATCGTCCTCTCGGGCTTCGGCGGGTATTTCGGCGTCTTCGTCCTGTCGATCGGCGTGGTCCATGTCGCGAGCGAGCGCCTCGCCTCGCCCGAGAGCGGCATCTTCTCGCTGCTGTTCGACCTGTGGTGCGGCGTCTTCATCCAGGTCGGCTACCTGGCCATGGTGAGCGAGCGCGCGCATCTGAAGCTCAGCCGCCTGGCCGAAACCGATCCGCTCACCGGGCTGGCGAACCGGCGCGGGCTGTTCGCGGCGATGAGCCGCTGGGCCGGCCGCGCACCGTCCCCGCCGCGCCGCGCGATCCTGCTGGCCGACATCGACCACTTCAAGGCGATCAACGACACCTACGGCCACGATGGCGGCGACGCGGTTCTGATCGGCTTCGCCGAGCGCCTGCGCGGCGTGATGCGCAAGGACGACATCATCGCCCGCTGGGGCGGCGAGGAGTTCCTGGTCGTCCTCGACCAGGCCGACGCCGACGCCACCGCCGCCGCCGCGGTCGCCGAGCGGCTGCGCAGGACGGCGGCCGGTGCGCCCTTCGCGGTGAACGGCGCGGCCGTGACCGTGACCGCCAGCATCGGGGTCTCGATCGTGGCCATCGGCGAGGAGCGGATCGAGCCCGCCCTGTCCCGCGCGGACGCCGCCCTCTACGCCGCCAAGAGGGAGGGCCGCAACCGTGTGTGCCTGGACCTGCCGGCCGCCCCGCCCGAGCCGGAGATCGGCGCCGCCCGAGCGGAGCCGCCGTCCGGGCTTCGCGGCGCCATGGACGCCATCCCGATCGTCGGGCCGCCGCGATCCGGGATGGCCTGACACGATCTCTCACGCCCTCTCGAAACGCAGGCGCCATGTTCGACCGTCTCGTCCCGTCTCCCCCCTGCTCCGGGCGCGCGCCGCGCCGGCGCGTCGCTGTCGCGGCCGCGCTCTGCCTGTTCGCGGCCTCCACCCCCTGTCGGGCGTCGGACACGGCGACCGGGGATGCGTTGACCGGTACGGCGACCGGTGCCGCGACCGGTGCGTTGACCGCCGGGAGCCTCCTCGTCCGCGGCCGGGTCGTCGGCGCCATCCCGGTCGGCCAGTTCTCGCGGGTCGAGCCGATCGGCGGACGCGTCGTCACCCCGGCGCGCCCCCTGCCGGATCTCGACGTGACGTATTTCCTGTCCGATCACGTCGCGGTCGCGGGCCAGGTCGGAATCGTCTCGACCCGGACCTCGATCCGCGGCTCGCTCATCGGCGACCTGCCGATCGGCACGACCTGGAGCCTCGCCATGACCGGCGCGCTCCAGGTCCACCTCTTCCCCCGCGCCGCCTTCAACCCGTATCTCGGTGCGGGCGCCGGCTACACGCACCCGCTCGCCTACGAGCCGGCGAAGCCGCTCGTCACCGCGATGAAGGCCGACCCGCAACTGGGGCCAATGCTCCAGGCCGGCTTCGACTACCACCTCGTCGGCGAGTGGTACGCCAACATGGAGATCAAGAAGATCTTCCTGCCGCCGCAGGTCTCCCGCATCGGCCCCGGCAGCGCGACCGTGCGGCTCGACATGCTGATCATCGGCGCGGGCATCGGCTACCGCTTCTGAGCGGCGGCCGGTCTCAGGCCGGTCCGGCGGGATTCGCCCTCGGGCGCCGGCGGCCGCCAGCCCTGCAGCCAGGAGGTCACGGGATCGACGACGTAGGCCGCGACGGAGGCCGCCCAGGCCCAAGTCCCGGCCCCTGCCCGGATCGACAAGGGGAGGCCGGCCCTCCGCGCGGCCTCGTCCGCGCGGTCCTGTTCGCGCATCGTGGCGGCCACCAGCCGGTCCTCGTGCTCCCGGCACTCGTCGAGGACGTTGCGCTGGGCGCCGGCCCGGCTCTGGCCCGGCGGCTGCCGGGCATAGGCCTCCCGCACGCAGCCGTGCCACGTCTCTTCCAGGGTCTCGAGATCGCGCGTCCCGGCCGCCGCCGGGCCGGCGCCGATCACGGACAAGGCCACGAACGGAGCCAGGAACGGAGCCAGGAACGGAGCAATGAGGAGCTTCGGCGCGTTCATGGCGGCGAGATGCTCCGGAAGCCATCAAGGCCGGCTTAACGCCGCGCCGACCGAGCCGAAGAGCCGATCAAGAAGAGCCGATCAAAAAGCCGTTCGAAGGAACGAGTCCGCCTCACGGTGCTTCCCACCTCCCAACGATCATCGCCGCACCGGGAGACCGCATGGCCCAGGACGTGACCACCTACACCCTCAAACAGGCGCTCGCCGCGCAGGTCGACGACCATATCGAGATCGCGGTCGAGGCCGAGGACGGAACCAAGTTCAAGATCCGCGCGACCTCGGAGCAGCTCGACGCGCTCACGGGCGACCTGGAATCGATCCTCGATGGGGACGACGCGGGGGACGCCGCCTAGAACCGCGGCCGACCGGACCGCGTCCGACGGCACCCTCGATCCGGTCGCCGGTCGAATCGGGGGCGCCGTCGGGCGCGGTTCGCGCGAACTTTCCGGGAGCCGCCGGGTTGGGAGACGCAACGCCCCGCGGACAGGACACCCCATGCGGCTCACCACGATCGCCCTGGCTCTGGCGCTGAGCATCCCGACGATCGCCGCGGCCCAAGGCGCCGAGGAAGGGCGGCCCTCGCCGCCGAGCCCGAAAGCCTCGGCCACCGGACCGCGGCCGGTGCCCGGCCCGAGCACGGCCGTTCCCCCGGCCGGCACCCCGAACGAGCCGGCGGTCATCGGCGGCACGCCGGGCGCCGTGATCGGCGGCACGCCGACGAGCGGACCGCCCGGCACCGGCGGCACCGCGGGCGGCCCGTCTCTGAGCGGCCAATAGATCCGGACGGCGCGCCGCCGGCACAGCATGGCCGCGCCGCGCATTTGCGATAAGTTCGGGGCATGAGCCCGACCTCGCCCGTTCGCTCCGCCCGCGCGCTCCTCGTCGTCGCGTCCCTGGCCGCATCCTTGGCCGTGCCCTTGGCCGCATCCCTCGCGGCCCCGGCCCGCGCGCAGGCGGTGCCGCCCGCGCCCGAGCCGCCGCCGATCCAGTCGGACGAGGCGCGCCTGCTGCCGGTGCTCGCCAGCCGCGGCATGGTCTCGTCGCAGGATGCGCGCGCCACCCGCGTCGGCGTCGAGATCCTGCGGAAGGGCGGCAACGCCGTGGATGCGGCGGTGGCGGTCGGCTTCGCGCTCGCCGTCACCCTGCCGCGGGCGGGCAATCTCGGCGGCGGCGGCTTCATGATGGTGCACCGGGCTGGGGCCAACGAGAATTGTGCGATCGATTACCGCGAGACCGCCCCGGCTGCCGCCACCGCCGACATGTTCCTGAACCCGCAAGGGGAGCCGGACCGCGCCGCCTCCACCCGGACGGGCAAGGCGGTGGGCGTGCCCGGGACGGTGCGGGGCCTCGCCGAGGCCCACCGGCGCTACGGTTCGGGCAAGCTCACCCTGGCCGAGCTGATCGCCCCGGCGGAAAAGCTCGCCCGCGACGGCATCCCGGTCGAATCGGGGCTGGCCGATTCCCTGCCGCGGGCCTCGGGGCTCCTCGGGCAATGGCCGTCGAGCCGGGCGGTGTTCTTTGACGGCGACCACGTGCTCCCGCGCGGCGCGATTCTGCGCCAGACCGACCTCGCCGACACCCTGAAAACGGTTGCCGAGCGGGGGCCGGACGCCTTCTACGAGGGGCCGATCGCGCAAAAGATCGCGGCGGCGGTGCAGGGCGCGGGCGGGATCATGACGGCGGCCGACCTCGCCGCCTACCGCCCGGAGATCCGCACGCCCGTGCGCGGTCTCTATCGCGGCTACGAGATCGTCTCGATGCCGCCGCCGAGCTCCGGCGGGGTGCATCTGATCGAGATCCTCAACATCCTCGAGGGCTACGACCTCGCCGGCATGGGCGCGGGCAGCGCGGGGGCGCTGCACATCCTCGCCGAGGCGATGAAGCCGGCCTACGCCGACCGCGCCACCTGGCTCGGCGATCCGGCCCGGACCAAGGTGCCAGTCGCCGGGCTCACCGCCAAATCCTACGCCGCGACCCTGCGCGGGAAAATCGATCCTGACCGGGCGAAGTCCGCGGCCGAGGTGAGCGCGGGCAACCCGCTTCCGCACGAATCCGACCAGACCACGCATTTCTCGGTGGTGGATGCGGAGGGGAACGCGGTCTCCAACACCTACACGCTGAACTTCTCCTACGGGATCGGGCTCGTCGCCGAGGGGACGGGGGTGCTGCTCAACAACGAGATGGACGATTTCGCCGCCAAGACCGGCGCGCGCAACGCCTACGGCCTCGTCGGCGGCGAGGCCAACGCCGTGGCGCCGGGGGCGCGCCCGCTCTCCTCGATGACGCCCACCTTCGTGTTCCGGGACGGAAGGCTGTTCCTCGTCACCGGCAGCCCCGGCGGCAGCCGCATCATCACGACGGTGCTGCAGGTCATCGTGAACGTGCTCGATTTCCGCATGAACCTCGCCCAGGCCGTCGCGGCGCCGCGCATCCACCACCAGTGGCAGCCCGACGTGCTGATGGTCGAGGAGGGGGTCTCGCCCGACACCCTCGCCCTGCTGCGGTCCAAGGGCCACACCGTGAAGGTCGGCGCGACCTCGGGCTCGGCCAATTCGGTCATGGCCGAGGACGGGCTGCTCGCCGGCGCGTCCGATCCGCGCCAGCGGGGGACGCTGGCGGAAGGGCCTTGAAGACGGCGCTTCGGCTATCCGAGACCAGGGCTCCGCCCTGGACCCGCGAAAAGGCTCGCCTTTTCGAAATCCGGACTTTTGCGCGCCAGCCTCTCGATCGCCGCGAGCAATTCGGCGTCGGTGTCGGAGGGGTGGCCGAACAGGCGTGAGACCGCCACCGGCAGGCGCCACGCCGCGATCGCCTCCCGCGGCAGGCCGCTCGCCGCGCGGTAGCTCGCCACGTACCACGCCGCGATCAGCCGGCGCGCCAGCCGCACGGGGCCGAGTCGGCTGAACCAGGCGGGACCGAACCGGCCGTAGCGCAGCACCAGTTCGGAGCGGGCGACGTCCGCGGCCGGATCACCGGCGGCGGCCTTCTGCCAATCGATCAGCTGCAGCCCCGCGCGGGTCGCGATCACGTTGCCGGGATGCACGTCGCCGTGGCAGAGGCGGTCGCCCGCCGGCAGGCGGTCGAGGGCGGCGAGCGCCGCCTGCCGCAGCGGCTCCGGCACCCGCGCGCCCGCGATCTGCCGTCGGAGCAGGGCGTGCAGCGAGGGCAGGCCGGGGGCGGGACAGGCGTGGATCGCGTGCTGGATCCGCGCCACGCGCCGCAGCGCCAGGAGCAGCCCCAACGGATTGCAGGCGTAGCGCGCGGTCATCGGCGGACCGTCGAGGCGCACGAACAGGATGCCGGTGCGCCCGGCCCGGCCGACGAGGCCGAATGCCTCCGGCACCGGCAGGCCGAATCCGTGCGCGAGGCGGCTCGCCGCCAACTCGTTCGCCACCGCCTCCGGCTCGAACGGCTGCCGGTAGAGCTTCACCACCCGGTCCGGCCCCTCGGCGAACACCTCCGAGGAACGGCCGGCCCCGATGCGGTCCGGCCCCGTGCGGGGCGGGCAGGGGACGTGAAGGGACAGGGCGCAGACCATGGATGCCGCTCCGCGCGTGCTCCAAGGAGGGTGCGTTCGCTCGCGAACACCCTCTGCGTCCCCTTGCCCAATAGATACCGATCCGCTCAGCGAGCGTAAACGTCATTTGTTACGCAATGTTTCGAGACAAAGCAGCGTATAGATTGCGAGCATCCAGCATAAACCGGGCGGATTATCAGAATTAAATCCTAGAACGGCAGAGAGTATGCTTGGATCACCGCGCGCAGAAACCCGCCGCGCTCCGCCGGTCGTCTTCGCCGGTCTCGAACCGGCTTCGGGCGAAACCCCTTGCCGCCGCGGCAGCGTGCCGGGGACGCGCGCGGCGGTCGGTGCGGCATCTCACGTCGGGTGCCGCGGGGAGGCGGCGGGTTTCCGTGCTGCGGCGGTGGGCAAGCGCGGGCACCCGCGATAAAGGAGCGGCATTCTCACGCGGACTAACGATGCTCCTCTTCCGCTCGCTCGCCTTCAACCTCTCGTTCTACGTCGCGACGACCCTGATCGCGGTCTTCGGCATGCCGGCGCTCGCCGCGCGCAGGGGCGTGATCCGGGTGGCGCAGTTCTGGGGCCGCACGGTGATGACCCTGCTGCGGGTCGTCGGCGGGACGCGAGTGGAGTTCCGCGGCCTGGAGAACATCCCGAAGGGTCCGCTGCTGGTGGCGGCCAAGCACCAGTCGGCCCTGGAGACCCTGGCGCTCACCGTGCCGTTCGAGGACTTCGCCTACGTGCTCAAGCGCGAGCTGATGTGGATCCCCGTGATCGGCTGGTATCTCGGCCGGGGCGGCATGGTGCCGATCGACCGCTCCAAGGGCGCCAAGACCATGGCCGCGCTGAACGCGGCGGCGGCCGAGGCGATCCGCGACGGGCGCCAGCTCATCATCTTCCCCGAGGGCACCCGCCGCCCGGCCGGCGCCCCGCCCGCCTACAAGCAGGGCGCCTCCCACCTCTACGCCGCGCTGAACGTGCCCTGCCTGCCGGTGGCGCTGAACACCGGCCTCTACTGGCGCCGCCGCGGCTTTCGCCGGATGCCGGGCACGACGGTGATCGAGTTCCTGCCGGTGATCCCGCCGGGCCTGTCCCGCACCGAATTCCTCAACGAGGTTCAGACCCGCATCGAGACCGCCTCCGACGCGCTGCTGGCCGAGGGCCGCGCCGACCTCGCCCGCCACGGCCACCCCGTCGCCGTGGCCATGGGCGGCGCGGCGCCGGCGACGGACACGTCCGGGACGCTGTGAGACCGGCCGGCTTCAAAGACGCGCGCAGCCAGAGGAAACGTTCTTTCCGCAGTTGCGTTTTGTAGCTACGCTGGAGGCATGGGCTTCCAGTGGGATACCGAGAAGGATGCGGCGAACCAAGCCAAGCATCTGATCGGATTCCGGCAAGCGGCCGAGATTTTTCGGGGCTTCCGGCTGACCCGCGAAGACACCCGGCGCGACTACGGCGAACGCCGCTTCATCGCCCTCGGGGAGTACGACGACGAGGTGCTGCGGGTGGTCTATACCCTGCGTGACGGGGACGTTCGCATCATCTCAGCATGGAAGGCGAGCCGACATGACCGAAAAGCCTACGCGAACGCGCGGCAAGCTCGTCCGGTTTGACAGCCTCGACGACATGCCGCCGGCCGCGCCGCTGAGCGGCGCCTTCAAGGCGCTGACCGACGACGAGATCGAGCGCCGCGCCGCCGCTGACCGGGATGCGGGTGTGCTTCCGGCGGAGTTCTGGAACACGGCACGGCCCGTCGAGACCGAGACCAAGGAGCAGATCACCCTGCGGCTCGACCCCGACGTGCTCCGGCATTTCCGGAGCACCGGGAAGGGCTATCAATCTCGAATCAATGCCGTGCTCAAGAGCTACGTGAAGGCGAAGGAGAAGACGGGCTGAGCGTTCGTCACAGGACGCCGAGCGACACGACACTCACCCCGCCCGGCTCCGCGCCGCAGCAGGAACACGCCCTGCGCGCCGATCCGGTTCCAGAACCACCACGGCATCGAGAACCGCATCGGACGCCCCCGCGCATCGAGGGCGGTGGCCTTCTCGCGGCGGGCGCCGCCGTCGCGGCACGGACGGCCCCTCCGTCGCCGTGGCCATGGACGGCCCGGCGCCGGCGACGGACACGTCCGGGACGCTGTGAGACCTAGCCGGCGACAGCCTCGCGCAGGGCCGTGCGCAGGGCCGCCAGCGGACGGTGCAGGCGGCCCGTGGCCGGGCGATGGAGCAGCCAGGAGCGGATCACCGGCGCGAAATCCGAAACCGCGACGATCCGCAGGCGGTCGCGCCAGGGGCTGCGGTCGAGCCGCCCCGGGGTGACCAGGGCGAGCCCGAGGCCGCGGGCCGCGAGCGACAGCCGCAGGTCCGCGGTCGGCGCTTCGATCCCGACGGTGAAGGGCAGGTTCTCGGCCTCGAACCGGCGGCGCAGGGTGACGCGGTAGCCGCAACTGTCCTGGCTGAGGATCCAGGGATGGCGCGCGAGGTCGCGCAAAAGCACGCGCTCGGGCAGATCGGCCCCGTGCGCGGCCACCACGAGCACCGCCTGCCGGTCGATCGCCTCGGCGGCGAGACCGTCCGGCGGCTCCGCACCGTCCGGCAGGCTGAGGGCGGCGGCATCGATCTGGTTGCGCTGCAGCTGCTCCAGAAGCGGCGCCGACCAGGACATGGTCAGGCGCAGCATCAGTTCGGGAAAGGCCGCCCGCAGGCTGTCGACCGGTGCGGCGAGGAGCGGCTCGGACAGGTCCGGGGTCACGCCCAGCCGCATCTCGCCGCGGACCGCGCCGCCCGGCGCCGCGCCGCTGCGCAGGTCGTCGATCGCCTGGACCACCCGGCGCCCGTGCTCGTAGGCCTCGCGGCCGGCGAGCGTCGGACGCAACGGTTTACCCGGCCGCTCGAACAGGGCGACGCCGAGATGCTCTTCCAGATTCTGCACCCGGCGGGTCACGCCCGGCTGGGTCAGATTGAGCCGGGTCGCGGCCGCCATGATCGAGCCGGTCTCGACCACGGCGAGGAACGCCTCGATGTCGTGCGTGTTCATGCCGATCTCGCATGATTTTTTAAAATAATATTGATTTGTATCATATTATCGCCTGCCGCACATCCCCTCCACGGGATTCCCGAGGGAGGGTTCGGATGACACGGCGGATCGAGGCGGCGGAGTGGGCCGCTGCGCGGCGGAAGGCGGGGCCGGCACCAATCGCCCTCGGCCAGGGCGTGCCGAGGGCCACGATGTGGCTGATCGCGTTCGCGGTCGGCGTGATCGTCATCAACGTCACCGCGCCGCAGACTCTCGTCGGAGTGATCGCCCCCGATCTCGGCCTGCCGCCGCGATGGGCGGGCCTCGTCGGCACCGCGCCCCTACTCGGCTACGCCGCCGGCCTGTTCTTCCTCGTGCCGCTCTCCGACCTGATCGAGAACCGCGGCCTCGTCCTGGCCCTGCTCGCCGCCGCGGTCGCGAGTGCCTTCGCCGCCGCCGTCACCACCGCGGCCCTGCCGTTCCTGGCGCTGCTGTTCCTGCTCGGCGCCGCCTGCTCGTTGATCCAAGTGCTGGTGCCGATCGCCGCCGCCATGGCGCGGGAGGCGGAGCGGGGCCGCGTCGTCGGCGACGTGATGGCCGGCCTGATGGTCGGCATCCTGCTCTCGCGCCCGCTGGCGAGCCTCGTGGCCGACGCGCTCGGCTGGCGCGCCTTCTACCTGATCGCCGGGGCCGCCATGGCGGGGCTCGCGCCGCTGATGCTCTACCGCCTGCCGGTGCGCCGGCCGCAGGTGCATCTCGGCTACCGCGCCCTCGTCGCCTCCCTGGTCACCCTGGTGCGCACCGAGCCGACCCTGCGCCGGCGGGCGCTGACCGCCGCCCTCGGCATGGCGGCCTTCTCCGCCTTCTGGACCGCGGTCGCCCTGCGGCTCGCGCAGGAGCCGTTCGGCTTCGATCAGCGCCAGATCGCGCTGTTCGCCCTCGTCGGCGCCAGCGGCGCCGTCGTCACGCCGCTCGCCGGCCGGGCCGGCGACCGCGGCCTCGACCGGCCGCTCCTCGTCGCCGCCCACCTCGCCATCCTCCTCGGCCTCGGCCTCGCCGCCTTGGCCGGAACGCTGGCCTACGGACCGGGCCTGCTGCTTCTCGGCCTCGGTGCGGTGCTGCTCGATATCGGCGTGTTCGTGGACCAGACGCTGGGACGCCGCGCCGTCAACCTGCTCGCCGCCGAGGCGCGGGGGCGGCTCAACGCGCTGTTCGTCGGCATCTTCTTCCTCGGCGGCGCCTGCGGCTCGGCCGTCGCGGGCCTCGCCTGGGCGGCGGGCGGCTGGCCTCTCGTCTGCGCCGCCGCCGCCGGCTTCGGCCTGCTGGCCCTGGCCACGGGGTTCCTGCGGACGGGTCTCCGGCCTCACGCGGCCTGACCGTCCGCCCCGGTTCGGGCGAAGGCGGCAACCGCCCTTCGCCCGCGCAGAACGATCCGCGACCCGGCAAAGCGCTCGACCAGGGCGAGGGTGCGGGCGCGGCGGAGGCGGTTCCAGGTCGCCGCGTAGCGCAGGAATTCGACGGCGAGCTGCTCCGGGCAGCCCTCCGGTCCTTCCGGACGGACCCTGCCCCGGTTCGACAGGGTCCGCCGCAGCACCCGCGCCGTGCAGCGCCAGGCCGGCATGTCGAGATAGATCACCGTGTCGGCGCGCGCGAACCGGGGGGCGATCGTGTCGGTGTAGTTGCCGTCGATGACCCAGGCGGGCAGGGCGGCGATCCGCTCGACCTCGGCCCGGAAACTGTCCGGATCGGCCGCGACCCAGCCGGGGCGCCAGTAGGCGCGGTCGAGGTGGAACACCGGCAGGCCGTGCCGGGCGCCGAGATCGCGGGCGAGCGTCGATTTTCCGCTGCCCGGCGGCCCGAGGATCACGATCCGCCGCGGCAAGGCCGACGGAGGGTTCACCCCCGCCCGCCGCGCCGCAACAAAAACACCCCCTGCGCGCCGATCAGGTTCCAGAACCACCACGGCATCGAGAAGCGCATCGGGCGCCCCCGCGCGTCGAGGGCGGTGGCCTTCTCGATGCGGGCGCCGACGTCGCGGCACAGGCCGACGAAGTCGCGGATCGTGCAATGGTGGATGTTGGGGGTCTCGTACCAGGTCTCCGGCATGATCTCGGTGACCGGCATCCGGCCGCGGAAGGCGAGTTCGGCCCGCACCCGCCAATGGCCGAAATTCGGGAACGAGATGATCACCTGCCGCCCGATCCGCAGCAGGTGCTCCAGCACGATGCGCGGGTTGCGGGTCGCCTGGATGGTCTGGGACAGCACCACCACGTCGAAGGCGTCGTCGGGATAGTTGGCGAGATCGGTGTCGGCGTCGCCCTGGATCACCGGCAGGCCGCGGGCGAGGCAGGCGTTGACGCCCTCGCGCGACAACTCGATGCCGCGGCCGTCGACGCCGCGCCGGTCGCGCAGGAGCGCCAAGAGCGAGCCGTCGCCGCAGCCGATGTCGAGGACGCGCGCGCCCGGCGGCACGAGGCCGAGCACGACGATGTGGTCGATGCGCGCCGCGCCCTCGCCGCGCGGCAGCGCCTCGGCGGCCTCCCACGGCACGCCGGAGGCGGCGTCGGTGAAGCTCTCGCTCATGATCGGAGCCCCCCTCTCAAAGGCCTCTCGCCCGCGCCGCCGCGTCGATGAAGCCTTGGGCCGCGGAGAACATCGCCGGCTCGTCGAGCAGGAAGGCGTCGTGGCCCTTGTCGCTCTCGACCTCGACGAAGGCGACGGGCGCCGCCACCGCGTTCAGCGCGTGGACGATGGCGCGGGAATCGGCGGTCGGGAACAGCCAGTCCGAGGTGAAGGACATCACGCAGAAGCGGGTTTTGGAGCCGCGAAACGCGTGGCCGAGCACGCCGCCATGGTCCTCGGCGAGGTCGAAATAGTCCATCGCCCGCGTGAGATAGAGGTAGGCGTTGGCGTCGAACCGCTCGACGAAGCTGAGGCCCTGGTGGCGCAGGTAGCTCTCGATCTGGAAGTCGGCGTTGAAGGAGAAGGTCGGCGCCGCCCGGTTCTGCAGGCGGCGGCCGAACTTGCGGTGCAGCGCCGGCTCGGAGAGGTAGGTGATGTGCGCGCCCATCCGCGCGACGCCGAGGCCCTTGGCCGGCCGCGTGCCCTCTTCGAGATAGCGCCCGTCGGCCCAGGCGGGGTCGGCCATGATCGCCTGCCGGCCGACCTCGTGGAAGGCGATGTTCTGGGCCGAGTGGCGCGCGCCCGTGGCGATCGGCATCGCGGAGAACACCCGCTCGGGGAAGAGCGAGGCCCATTGCAGCACCTGCATCCCGCCCATCGAGCCGCCGATGCAGAGGAAGAGATCGGGGATGCCGAGCCGGTCGAGCAGCATCGCCTGGGCGCGGACCATGTCGCGGATCGTCACCAGGGGGAAGTCGAGTCCGTAGGGGCGCCCGGTCTCGGGGTTGAGCGAGGCGGGCCCGGTCGAGCCCATGCAGGAGCCGATCACGTTCGAGCAGACGACGAAGTAGCGGTTCGTGTCGACCGGCTTGCCCGGCCCCACCAGCGTCTCCCACCAGCCGGGCTTGCCCGTCACGGGGTGGCGATGGGCGAAGTGCTGGTCGCCGGTGAGCGCGTGGCAGATCAGCACCGCGTTCGAGCGCTGGGCGTTGAGGGTGCCGGCGGTCTGGTAGGCGATCTGGAACGGCCCGAGGCGCGCGCCGGAATCCATGGCGAGCGGCTCGTCGGCGGAAAACAGCATCACGGGACTGCGCGGGTCCGAGGCCGGCGAGGCCTCGTAGACCGCCCGGCGCGCACCCTCCCGCTGGACGGTCTCGGCGTCGCGCTCGGCGTTCTGGGTGAGGGTGGAATCCATGGCATGTCCCGGGTGCCGGCCCTGGAACCGGTCCCGAGCGGCCCGGCAGACTGGCCCGCCGGTCGAGCGGACGGACCGATGCGCCCGCGCGCGTGTCGTTAAGAGCCTGTCGTTTGGAGCCTGTCTTGGCCGGCTGACAACAGGAGGTAATGTGCGCGTCTCCGAGCGTCAACGCGGCGAGGGGACGACGCGGAGGGCGGAGAGGGCGGCGGTGCCGCGGCGCACATGCCGTCGCCCTGGTCCTCCGTCGCCGCCGACCGTAAACACGGGTTCGGCTCCCGTCCGGATCCCTCCGCGGACCTTTGGCATGCGCTTCACCACGCGACCCGCCCCGTCCCTCGACAACCTCGCCGAGCTGCGCGCCGAGATCGACCGGATCGACGCCGAGATGCACGCCCTGCTGATCCAGCGCGGCGCGATCATCGACCGGCTGATCGCGGTCAAGCGCCAGCAGGGCTCGGGCTCCGCCTTCCGGCCCGGCCGCGAGGCGGCGATGATGCGCCGCCTCGCCGAGCGCCACCGCGGCCTCTTGCCCCTCGACACGGTGGAGGGGATCTGGCGGGTCATCATCGCCACCTTCACCTGGGTGCAGGCGCCCTTCGCCGTGCATGCCGACATCTCGGCGGGCGATGCCGGGATGCGCGATTCCGCCCGCTTCCATTTCGGCTTCACCGTGCCCTACCGGCCGCATCCGAACTGCGCCGCGGTGATCGAGGCGGTGGCGGGCTCGCGCGGCGACCTCGGCATCTTCCGGCTCGGCAAGGAGGCCGGCAAGGAAGCCAAAATCGGCGGCACGGCCCGGCCCTGGTGGGAGAGCCTCGTCGGCGAGGGACGGCCGAAGGTGATCGCCCGACTGCCCTTCATCGAGCGCCCGTCCCACCCGGCGGGCACGCCGGTCTTCGTCGTCGCCAACCCCCTCGACGACCCGGCGGCGGCGCAGCGCGACTGGGTGCTCCACGCCGTGCGCGCGCCCCGCTTCGCGCCGGAGACGGAGCGGGCGCTGAACGACCTCTACGGCGAGGTGGTCGCGCGCAGCGAGACGGTGGAGGCGGTGAGCCTGCTGCTCGCCGTGCCGGGCGGCGTCGGCGCCGAGGA
>NZ_BPRD01000271.1 GCF_022179745.1 Methylorubrum podarium | reverse complement strand
AGGCGGCCGACGATGCCGCCCATGAGCAGGATCGGCAGGAACACCGCGATGAGCGACAGGCTCATCGAGACGACGGTGAAGCCGACCTCGCGGGCGCCGATCAGCGCCGCCTCGACCCGCGGCTTGCCCGCCTCGATGTGGCGCTGAATGTTCTCCAGCACGACGATGGCGTCGTCCACGACGAAGCCGGTCGCGATGATGAGCGCCATCAGCGAGAGGATGTCGAGGGAATAGCCGAGCATCCACATCGCGGCGAAGGTGCCGATGATCGAGATCGGCACCGCCACCGCCGGGATCAGCGTCGCCCGCCACGAGCGCAGGAAGATGAAGGTGACGAAGATGACGAGGCCGATGGCGATCAGCAGCGTCTCCTCGGTGCTCGCCAGCGAGGCGCGGATCGTGGCCGAGCGGTCGCCGGAGATGTTGAGGTCGATGTCGCCCGGCAGCGCCGCCTTCACCTGCGGGATCGCCGCGCGCACTCGCTCCACCGTCTCGACGACGTTCGAGCCCGGCTGCTTGTAGATGAACAGGATCACGCCCGGCTTGCCGTCGACGAGGCCGAGATTGCGCTTGTCCTCGACCGAGTCGACCACCTCGCCGACATCCGCCAGCCGCACGGCGGCCCCGTTGCGGTAGGCCACGACGATGTCGCGATAGTCGGAGGCCTGCCGGCCCTGGTCGTTGGCGTAGAGCTGGTAGCGGCGCTCCCCGGCGACGATGTCGCCCTTCGGCGAGTTGGCGTTGGCCGAGGCGAGCCCGGCGCGGATGCCCTCCAGACCGATGCCGTAGTGGAACAGGGCGGTGGGATCCAGTTCCACCCGCACCGCCGGCAGCGAGGAGCCGCCGATATCGACGTTGCCGACGCCCTCCACCTGACTCATCCGCTGCTGCACGATCGTGGCGGCGGAATCGTAGAGTTGGCCGGGCGTCAGCGTGTCGGAGGTCAGCCCCAGGATCAGGATCGGCGAATCGGCCGGGTTGAACTTGCGGTAGGTCGGGTTGGTGCGCAGCGAGGTCGGCAGGTCGGCCCGCGCGGCGTTGATCGCCGCCTGCACGTCGCGGGCGGCGCCGTCGATGTCCCGGTTGAGGCCGAACAGCAGGACGATCCGCACCGTGCCGGTGGAACTCGTCGAAGTCATCTCGTTGACGTCGGCGATGGCCCCGAGCCGCCGCTCCAGCGGCGCCGCCACGGTGGTGGCCATGGTCTCCGGCGAGGCGCCGGCCATCTGCGCCTGGACGAGGATGACGGGGAAGTCGACCTGCGGCAGCGGCGCCACCGGCAGGCGCACATAGGCGAACAGGCCGGCGAGCATCAGGCCGATGGTCAGCAGCGTCGTCGCGACCGGGCGGCGGATGAAGGGTTCGGAGAGGTTCATGGCGTGAACCGTCCGCGGCGCAGACGACCCTCCCCCTCCGCGGGGGAGGGTCGATGCGCGTTGCCGCCCGTCGCGATGGTCACGGCACCGCCCCGCCCGGCGCCAGCCCGTCGCCCTCCCGCCGCCGGGTGATCCGCCGCTCCAGCCGGTCGAAGGCGAGGTAGATCACCGGCGTCGTGAACAGCGTCAGCACCTGGCTGACGATGAGGCCGCCGGCGATGACGATGCCGAGCGGCTGACGCAGCTCCGAGCCGACGCCCGAGCCGACGATCATCGGCACCGCCGCGAACAGGGCGGCCAGCGTCGTCATCAGGATCGGGCGGAAACGCAGCAGGCAGGCCTCGTAGATCGCGTCGCGCGGGGCCTTGCCCTCCTCGCGCTCGGCCTGGAGCGCGAAGTCGATCATCATGATCGCGTTCTTCTTCACGATGCCGATCAGGAGCACGATGCCGATGATCGCGATGATGTCGAGCGACAGCCCGAACCACATCAGCCCGAGCAGCGCGCCGATACCGGCGGACGGCAGGGTCGAGAGGATGGTGATGGGGTGGATGAAGCTCTCGTAGAGCACGCCGAGCACGATGTAGACGGTCACGATCGCCGCGCAGACGAGGAACAGCTCGTTGGAGAGCGCCGCCTCGAAGGCGAAGACCGAGCCCTGCGGCACCACGTTGAAGCTCGCCGGCAGGTCGATCTCTTTTCGCGCGGCCTCTAGTGCGTCCACTGCCTGACCCAGGGCGACGCCCGGTGCGAGGTTGAACGAGACGGTGGTGGCCGGGAACTGGCCGAGATGGCCGATCAGCAGCGGCGCGCGGCGCTCCTCCACCTTCGCCACCGCCGAGAGCGGTACCTGCCCCGAGGGCGCGGTGGAGGACGGCAGGTAGAGGTTGTCGAGGGAGGCGAGCGAGGTGTGCAGCTTCGGGTCCGCCTCCAGGATCACCCGGTACTGGTTCGTCTGGGTGAAGATGGTCGAGACGATGCGCTGGCCGAAGGCGTCGTAGAGCACGTTGTCGATGGTCGCCGGGGTGATGCCGTAGCGGCCCGCCGTGGCGCGGTCGATGGTGACGTAGGCCGCCAGGCCGTTGCCCTGGTAGTCGCTGGTGACGTCGGCGAGCAGGGGCGAGCGGCGCAGGGCCTCGACGTAGCGCGGCACCCAGGTCTCGAAGTCGCCGAGGTTCGGGTTCTCGAGGATGACCTGGTACTGCGTCGCCGAGACCGCGGTGTCGATCGTCAGATCCTGCACCGGCTGCATGTAGAGCCGCACCCCCGGCACGCCACTCGTCGCCGCGTTGAGGCGGCGGATGATCGCGCTGGCGTCGGCGCCGCGCTCGTCGCGGGGCTTGAGGTTGATGAGAAAGCGGCCGGAATTGAGCGTGACGTTCTGCCCGTCCACGCCGATGAACGAGGACAGGCTCGCCACGTCCGGGTCCTTCAGCACCACGTCGGCGAGCGCCTGCTGGCGCTCGGCCATGGCCTCGTAGGAGACGCTCTGATCGGCCTGTGAGATGCCCTGGATCACGCCCGTGTCCTGCACGGGGAAGAAGCCCTTGGGGATCACCACGAACAGGTAGGCGGTGAGCGCCACCGTGCCGAGCGTGACCAGCAGCGTCAGGCCCTGGTTGGCCAGCACGACGCGCAGGGCCCGGCCGTAGAGGGCGATGACGCCGTCGTTCAGCCGCCGGCCGGCGCGGGCGATCGGTCCCTCCCGGCGCGCCGCCGGCGTCTCGGCGCCGTGGGCGACGGGCTTGAGGAGCCGCGCGCACATCATCGGCACGAGGGTCAGCGAGACCACCGCCGAGATGACGATGGTCGCGGCCAAGGTGATCGCGAACTCGCGGAACAGGCGGCCGACCACGTCGCCCATGAACAGGAGCGGGATCAGCACCGCGATCAGCGAGACGGTGAGCGAGATGATGGTGAAGCCGATCTCCCGGCTCCCCTTCAGCGCCGCCTCGAACGGGTCGTCGCCCTCCTCGACGTGGCGGGCGATGTTCTCGATCACGACGATGGCGTCGTCCACGACGAAGCCGGTGGCGATGGTGAGCGCCATCAGCGAGAGGTTGTCGAGGGAGAAGCCCCAGGCATCCATCGCCGCGAGCGCGCCGATCAGCGACAGCGGCACCGACAGGCTCGGGATCAGCGTCGCGGAGACGCTGCGCAGGAACAGGAAGATCACCATCACGACGAGCGCGATGGCCAGCATCAGCTCGAACTGCACGTCGTGCACCGAGGCGCGGATCGTCGTCGTCCGGTCGGTCAGGATCGCCACGGAGACCGAGGCCGGCATCGTCGCCTGGAGCTGCGGCAGCAGCCGCTTGATGCGGTCCACCGTGTCGATGACGTTGGCGCCGGGCTGGCGCTGGATGTTGAGGATGACCGCGGGCGTGCGGTCGGCCCAGGCGCCGAGGCGGGTGTTCTCGGCCCCGTCCACGACCTCTGCCACGTCGGTGAGGTGGACCGGCGAACCGTTGCGGTAGGCGATGATCGCGCTGGCGTAGACCGCCGGGTCGCGGACCTGATCGTTGGCGTTGATGGCGTAGGACTGGGTCGGCCCGTCGATGTTGCCCTTGGGCGTGTTGACGTTGAGGTTGCTGATCGTCGTGCGCAGGTCGTCGATGTTCAGGCCGTAGGCGGCCATCGCCAGGGCGTTGAACCGCACCCGCACCGCCGGCCGCTGCCCGCCGCCCATGCTGACGAGGCCGACGCCGGCGATCTGGCTGATTTTCTGGGCGAGCCGCGTCTCGGCGAGGTCGCGCACCTGCGTCAGCGGCATCGTCGCGGAGGTGAGGGCCAGCGTCAGCACCGGCGCGTCGGCCGGGTTGACCTTGGCGTAGATCGGCGGCGCCGGCAGGTCGGTCGGCAGCAGGTTGCCCGCGGCGTTGATCGCCGCCTGGACCGATTGCTCGGCGATGTCGAGGGGGATGTCGAGGTTGAACTGGAGCGTGATGACAGAGGCCCCCGCCGAACTCTGCGAGGACATCTGGTTGAGGTTGGCCATCTGGCCGAACTGCCGCTCCAGCGGCGCGGTGACGGCCGAGGTCATCACCTCTGGGCTGGCGCCGGGATAGAAGGTCTGCACCTGGATCGTCGGGTAATCGACGGCGGGCAGGGCCGAGACCGGCAGGTTCAGGTAGGAGACCGCGCCGACGATCAGGATCGCCAGCATCGACAGCGTCGTCGCGACGGGCCGGAGGATGAAGATGCGGGACGGGTTCATGGCCGCATCCGGTTACGGCGCCTGACGCCGGCGTCCCCGGCGCTCCTGGCCGCCCTCCGCCGAGCCCGTGGCCGCCGGCGTCGCGGGGAGCGTCGCGCCGGGCGCGCCCGCGGCCGGTCCCCCCGCCTGTGGACCGTTCCCGTGGCCGACGACGCGCACCGGTGCGCCCTCGCGCAGACGGTCGGTGCCGTCGGTGACGACGCGGTCGCCCGCGGCGAGGCCCGACAGCACCACCGTGTTCACGCCGTCGGTCTCGCCGGTCTTGATCGGGCGGACCGTGACCTTCTCGTCGCCGTCCATCAGGTAGACGTAGGTGCCCGGCGTGCCGCGCAGGATCGCGGCGTTCGGCACCAGAGCTGCCTTCTCGATCGTCTCGACGGTGAGGCGGGCGTTGACGAACTGGTTCGGGAACAGAGTCTCCTCCTCGTTCTCGAACATCGCCCGGAGCTTCACCGTGCCGGTAGTCGTGTCGATCTGGTTGTCGATGGTCTCCAGCCGGCCGGTGGCGATCTCGTGCTGGTCGCTGCGGTCGTAGGCGCGCACGGTGAGCTTCGCCCCCTGGCGCAGCCGGCGCATCACCCGCGCCACGTCGTCCTCCGGCAGCGTGAACACCACCGAGATCGGGCGCAGCTGCGTGACCACGACGATGTTGGTCGTGCCGGCGGTGATGTAGTTGCCGAGATCGACCTGCCTCAGGCCCACCCGGCCCTCCACCGGCGAGACGATCCGAGCGTAGGTGAGGTTCAGCTTCTGCTGATCGACCAGCGCCTGATCGGCGGCGACCGTGCCCTCGTTCTGCTTCACCAGGGCGGCCTGGGTGTCGACGTTCTGCTTCGAGATCGAATCCTGGCGGTTCAGGGTCTGGTAGCGCTGGAGGTCGAGCTTCGAGTTCTGCAGCAGGGCCTGATCGCGGGCGAGCTGGCCCTGATACTGGGCGAGCAGCGCCTCGTACGGCCGCGGGTCGATCTGGGCGAGGAAGTCGCCCTCCTTCACCATCTGGCCCTCGCGGAAGCCGATCTTGGTGAGATAGCCGTTGATCTGCGAGCGCACGGAGACGGTGGCCAGCGGCGTGACCGTGCCGAGTCCCTGGAGCACCACCGGCATGTCGCCGGTCACGACCGGCGCGACGCCGACCGCCTGCTTCATCTCGAAGGGCCGTCCGCCGCGGCCATGGCCGCCGGGGCCCGGC
>NZ_BPRD01000270.1 GCF_022179745.1 Methylorubrum podarium | reverse complement strand
GCCTCGATGTGGCGCTGATCGGCGCCCGCGAGGTCGGCTTCACCGTCGTCTCGATGAGCCTGTCGCTCATCGCGGTGTTCCTGCCGATCCTGCTCATGGGCGGCATCGTCGGCCGCCTGTTCCAGGAATTCGCGGTCACGCTGTCGATGGCGATCCTCGTCTCGCTCGTGCTCTCGCTGACGACGACGCCGATGATGTGCGCGCTGCTCCTCAAGCCCGAGGCGCAGATGCACGCGGCCAGGCGCCCCAACATCCTGCTGCGGATGCTGGAGGGCGGGTTCGACGCGCTGCTCGCGGGCTACGAGCGGACGCTCCGCTTCGCGCTCCGTCACCGGCGGCTGACCGCGCTCAGCGTGTTCGTAGCGATCGGGCTCACGGTCTACGGCTACATCATCGTGCCGAAGGGCTTCTTCCCGGATCAGGATACCGGCCAGCTCATGGGCGGCATCCAGGCCGACCAGCGCATCTCGTTCCAGTCGATGAAGGACAAGCTGGAGCGGGCGAGCGCCATCGTGCAGGCGGACCCGGCGGTGGAGAGCATCGTCGGCTTCACCGGCGGGCGCGGCACCAACTCGGCCAACGTCTTCGTCGGGCTCAAACCCCTGGGCCAGCGCGACTCGATCGAGAAGGTGATGAACCGGCTTCGGCCGAAGCTCGCCCAGGTCGCGGGCGCGCGGCTGTTCCTGTTCCCGCGCCAGGATCTCAGGATGGGCGGGCGCCAGAGCTTCGCCCAGTACCAGTACACCCTCCAGGGCGACACGGCGGCCGAGCTCTACGCGGCGTCACCGAAGCTGCTGCAGGCGCTGCAGAAGCGCACCGACATCTTCGCCGACGTGACCTCCGACCAGCAGGAGGGCGGGCTGGAAAGCCGCCTCGTCATCGACCGGGCGACCGCCTTCCGCTACGGCATCACCCCGGACCAGATCGACAACACCCTCTACGACGCCTTCGGCCAGCGGCAGGTCTCGACGATCTACAACCCGCTCAACCAGTACCACGTGGTGATGGAGATCGCGCCGCGATACCTCCAGAACCCGGAGGTGCTGAAGACGATCTACGTCTCGACCACGGGCGGCCGGGCGCGGGGCTCGGCCACCACCAACGCGGTCGCCGGCACGGTCGCCGGCGGCGGGACCACGACCCCCTCGCAGGCCTCGACCTCCGGCACCTCCACCACCGACACAGCCGCGACCCTCGCCGCGGATTCGGCGCGCAACGCCGCGGGCAACGCCATCGCCGCGAGCAAGGGCGGCGCCTCGTCGAGCGCGCCGGTGTCGAGCGCCAAGGAGACGATGGTTCCGCTCTCGGCCTTCGCCCACTTCGAGACCGGCAACGCCCCGGTCCAGGTCTCGCACCAGGGGCTGTTCGTGGCGACCACGATCTCGTTCAACCTCGTGCCGGGCAAGAGCCTGGGCGAGGCCACCGCGGTGATCGACCAGACCATGCTCGATCTGCAATTGCCGCAGACCATCCACGGCGAGTTCGCGGGCGCGGCCAAGAGCTACCAGGAATCGGCCTCGCGCCAGCCCTTGCTGATCCTGGCGGCGCTGCTGGCCGTCTACGCCGTGCTCGGCATCCTCTACGAGAGCTACATCCACCCGCTCACGATCCTCTCGACCCTGCCCTCGGCCGGGATCGGTGCCATCGTTGCGCTGCTGACGACCGGGACCGAGTTCACCATCGTCGCCCTGATCGCGGTGTTCCTGCTGATCGGCATCGTGAAGAAGAACGCGATCCTGATGATCGACTTCGCCATCGACGCGGAGCGGAACCGCGGGCTGGCGCCGGGCGATGCGATCTTCGAGGCCTGCATCCTGCGCTTCCGGCCGATCATGATGACGACGCTCGCCGCCATCCTCGGCGCGGCCCCGCTCATCGTCGCGGGCGGCGAGGGGGCGGAGCTGCGCCGGCCGCTCGGCATCGCCATCGTCGGTGGACTCGTGGTCAGCCAGATCCTGACCCTCTACACGACACCGGTCGTCTACCTGTATCTCGACCGTCTCCGGCTCTGGGCGAAGCGTCGCCGGGGCGGACCCGCGACGGTGCCGGCCGAGTGAGGATGGTTGTTTCGATGGTCGTCGCCAGAAATTGCCCGCCCCCCTCTGCGGGGGAGGGTGGCCGCTGCGTCAGCAGGGGTCG
>NZ_BPRD01000269.1 GCF_022179745.1 Methylorubrum podarium | reverse complement strand
CGCGCCGCTGCATCCAGACCGGCGCCTGCCGCTTGGTGCCGGCGAGGAAGTCGAAGGCCGCGCCGACGCCGACCATGACCGGCACGTCCAGCCGGTCGCGGTGGCGCGCCATCCAGTATTCCTGCTTCGGGGTGCTGAGGCCGACCCACAGGATGTCGGGTTTCGCCGCGTTGATGCGCGCGACGATCGCCTCGTCCTCCTCCGGCGTCGTCGGCCGGAAGGGCGGCGAGAAGGTGCCGGCCACGGGCAGGTCGGGGAACTGCTCCGTCAGGCGCGCGGCCAGCCGCTCGGGCAGGCCTGAAGCACCTCCGAAGTAGTATTGCCGGTAGCCCCTACGGGCCGACAGGGCCGTCAGCGCGCGCATCAGGTCGGGTCCGTAGACCCGCTGGGTGCGCGGGAAGCCGAGCCGGCGCGCCATGAAGACCAGCGGCATCCCGTCCGGCGTGACGAGCCCGGCGCGCTCGTGGATCGCGCGCAGGGCCCCGTCGGTCTGGCACTCGATGACGCCGTGGGCGCCGGTGATGCAGACGTAGTGGCGCTGGCGGCCGAGGATCCAGTCCTCGACCGCCGTCACGGCCTCGTCCAGGGTGATCGCGCTGACCGGCACCCCCAGGATCGGAACGCGGGGAAGCGGCGCGCTCATGAGCCGGTCCTCGCCAAGTCTGTCGTCGCCAAGTCCGTCGTTGCAAAGTCCTGCTGCGCCGGCTCGAACGGGGTCACGCTCGAGGCGGAGGCGGTGAGGAGCGCGTCGAAATAGGCGATCGTCCGCGTCAGCCCCTCGTCGAGCCCGACCTTCGGACTCCAGTGCAGCATCGCCTTCGCCCGGGTGATGTCCGGGCAGCGCTGGCGCGGGTCGTCCTGCGGCAGCGGGCGGTAGACGATGGGGGAGCGCGAGCCCGTGAGGGCGACGATCCGCTCTGCAATCTCGGCGATGGTCACCTCGGTCGGGTTGCCGAGGTTGACCGCGCCGTCGAGCGTGCCCGGGACGTTCATCAGCCGCATCAGCCCCTCGACGAGGTCGTCGACGAAGCAGAAGGCGCGGGTCTGGCGGCCGTCGCCGTAGAGGGTGATCGGCTCGCCCCGCAGCGCCTGCACGACGAAGTTCGAGACGACGCGGCCGTCGTCGCGGTTCATCCGCGGCCCGTAGGTGTTGAAGATGCGCGCCACGCGGATCGGCACGTCGTGGCGGCGCTGATAGTCGAAGAACAGGGTCTCGGCGCAGCGCTTGCCCTCGTCGTAGCAGGCGCGCGGGCCGCTGACGCTGACGAGGCCGCGATAGCCCTCCGGCTGCGGATGCACGTCCGGATCGCCGTAGATCTCGCTGGTGGAGGCCTGGAGGATCGGGATGCCGAGCCGCTTGGCGAGCCCGAGCATGTTGATGGCCCCGAGCACGCTGGTCTTCGTGGTCTGCACCGGGTCGCGCTGGTAGTGGACCGGGGAGGCGGGGCAGGCGAGATTGTAGATCTCGTCCACCTCGACGTAGAGCGGGAAAGTCACGTCGTGGCGCATGACCTCGAAGCGCGGATTGCTCAGGTGCTGTGCGAGGTTCGACCGGTCGCCCGTATAGAAATTATCGACGGCGAGCACGTCGTGTCCCTGCGCCACCAGTCGATCGCACAGGTGACTGCCGACAAAGCCGGCTCCACCTGTGACAAGGATACGCTTCTTCATCGCTCGACGCCTCCCATTATCGGTCGATCACAGACTAGGTGACGGGGATCGCGCCCGGCATTGCTGTTTCGAGGAAGACGAAGCCCTCGACGGGGCGATGGCGACGTACCGCGATCGCGCGGAGGACGCCCCTTTCGGGTCCGAGGGGGACGGGGCGGTGCGGAAACGGTTCCCAACCGCGCCCGGGGGCCGGGACCGGCCCCGTCGGACTAACCCGGTCGCGAACCGGGGAGGGACCGAATAGCCAGGACCAATGGGGAGGGGGCTCTGGCATTCAAGCAGAGCGTCGCGACGGCCCGTCACGGTTCGTCACGGTCCGTCACGGATCTCCACCCGAGATCCTCACCCGAGCACGGCGGGCTTGGCGCAGATTCCGAGACCGGCCTCCCCCGGGATGCCGGCCGACGACCGGACGGCGGCCTCAAGAGGCGAAGGCATGCTCGACTTCAGGACATATCGGCCTTGGAACGGCGAATGGTGCCGCGGCGCGACGCTCGCGGCGGCGCTGGTGCTCTGTCTCGCCGGCTCTCCCCTGGCCGCCGAGGGACAGGCGCCGCTGCCGGAGCCGCCGGCCGAGACCGCGCTGCTCCTGTCGAGCGGCGACAAGCTGACGATGGTCGTGTTCGGCCAGGCCGATCTCACCGGCGAGTACGTGGTCGACGCGGTGGGCGACCTGAACCTGCCGCTGGTCGGCCGGGTCCGGGTCGCGGGGTTGAGCCCGGAGCAGGCCGAGACCCTGGTGCGGACGCGGCTCAACGACGGCTACCTGCGCTCGGCCACGGTCAGCCTGCGGCTGTCCGAGATGAAGCCGGTCTACGTGCTCGGCGAGGTGCGCTCGCCCGGCAGCTACACCTACCGCTACGGCCTCACCGTGCTCGGCGCGGTGGCGCTCGCCGGCGGCGGGCGGGTCGGCGACCGCTCGATCACCGAACTCAAGGGCGAGGTGCTGGCCGCGCGCGAGCGCCTGCGCGGGCTCGAACTCGCCCGGCTCGCCCAGCGCGCCCGGCAGCTTCGGCTGGAGGCGCAGCGGGACGGGCGCACGAGCTTCGTCTCGGACGAACTGATCGGCCCCGAGGCGAGCGCCCTCCTGCGCGGCGAGCAGGAGATCTTCTCGCTCCAGCGCGAGAGCGAGCGCAGCGAGGTCGGCCTGCTGCGCCAGCAGGTCGAGCGGCTCGAGACCGAGCGGGCGGCGCTGAGCCAGCAGCGGGCCCTGATCGAGGAACAGGTCAAGCTGACCGAGGCCCAGGTCCGCAACTACGCGCGGCTCACCGACAACGGCCACGGCCTGCAGACGATCATGGTGGACCGGCAGCGCGAGAACGCCCGGGTCCGGGCGGAGCTCGCCCGGATCGACGCGGACCTCGCCCGCAACGGCACCGCCACCGGCGAACTGACCCTGCGCCAGCGCGACACCGAGAACGGCCACCGGCGCCGGGTCGTGGCCGACCTCCAGGCCACCCGCCAGCAGCTGCTGGAGACCGAGGCGAGCCTGCCCATCGCCCGCGACCTCCTGGAGAGCCGCGCCCGGCGGCTCGCCGCCTCCGACGGCGGGACCGAGGCCACCGGCTGGAGCGTCGAGGTCACCCGGACCCTGCGCGACCGGGCGGTGACCTTCAAGGCCGCGCTCACCTCGGTGCTGCTGCCGGGCGACGTCGTCCAGGTCTCGCCCGCCAAGGCAGGCGCGGGGGAGGCGCCGGCGCCCGCCCGCGACGGGGCGGCCGCGCCCGGCCCCGTCTCGCAGGCCGCCCCGGCCCTGCGCAGCGCCGTGCAGACCCCCTGACCCCTCGCGAGCCTCGACCCAAACCTAATCCAAGCCACACCCCAAGCTTCACCCCAAGCCTCAGCACGAAAAGGACGCCCGTCGATGCCTGCACGGATCCAACCCGTCATCCTCTGCGGCGGCTCGGGAACGCGGCTCTGGCCCACCTCCCGCACCTCGCTGCCGAAGCAGTTCGTGCCCCTGCTCGGGCCGCACTCGACCTTCCAGCAGACCCTGCTGCGGCTGCAGGGCCCGCTCTTCGCCCGGCCGATCGTGGTGGCGAACCGCGATCACCGCTTCCTCGTCGAGAAGCAGGCCGCCGCGATCGACGCGGGCGTCACCCTCCTGCTGGAGCCGGAGCGCCGCGATTCCGGCCCGGCGATCCTGGCCGCCTGCACCCTGGTGGCGCGGGCGGACCCGGAGGCGGTGGTGCTCGTGCTTCCCTCCGACCACATCGTCACCGAGCCGCGCGCCTTCCGGCGCGCCGTCGCCTCCGCCCTGCCGGCGGCGCGGGCCGGGCGCCTCGTCACCTTCGGCATCGAGGCGGATCACGCCAGCACCGAGTACGGCTGGATCCGCCCCGGCGCCCGCGTCGAGGCGCGCTGCCACGCGGTGCACACCTTCGCCGAGAAGCCGGACGCGGGCCGGGCCGCGACCTATCTTGCCGACCGCTGGATGTGGAATTCCGGCAACTTTCTGATGCGGGCCGACACCCTGTGCGGCGAGTACAGGGCGTTCGATCCGGACACGGCGGCGGCGGCGGAGGCCGCGGTCGAGGCCGCCGCCGACGAGGGCGGCGCGCTCGCCCTCGACGCCGCGGGGTTTGCCGGCACCCACAAGACCTCGCTGGACTTCGCGGTGATGGAGAAGACGAGCCGCGCCGCGGTGGCGCGGATGCGCTGCGGCTGGTCGGATGTCGGCAACTGGAACGCGCTGTGGGCGATCAGCGAGCGCGACGACCTCGGCAATGTCAGCCGCGGCGCGGCCGAATTGTTCGACAGCGAGGGCTGCTTCGTCTCGTCCGACGGCATGGTCACCTCCCTCGTCGGCGTGCGCGACCTCGTGGTGGTGGCCGAGAAGGACGCGATCCTGGTGGCCGACCGCAGCCGCTGCGGCGACGTGCGCAAGATGGTCGAGATCCTGCGCAGCAAGGGCCGGCCCCAGGCCGAGTGGCACGCCTCCTCGCACCGCCCCTGGGGCAGCTACCGGGTGCTGGAGGCCTCCGACGGCTTCCAGGTCAAGCGGATCACCGTGGCGCCGGGCGGCCGGCTCTCCCTGCAGAAGCACCGCCACCGGGCCGAGCACTGGGTCGTGGTGCGCGGCTGCGCCCGGGTGACCGTGGACGACACGATCGCCGATTACCGCGAGAGCGAGCACATCTTCATCCCGCTCGGCGCGATCCACCGCCTCGAAAATCCCGGCAACGACGATGTCGAACTGATCGAGGTGCAACTCGGCAGCTACCTCGGCGAGGACGACATCGTCCGCCTCGAGGACGCCTACCACCGCGCCTGACGCTCCCCGCCATGACAGGCGCTGACATGACAGGTGCTCGGACGGCCCCCGAGGAGCAGCGGACGACGGAGACCGGCCCGGATGCCGCGGCATCCGAGCCGGCGGAGCGCGGCACCCTGACCCGGCACTGGGACAGCCTGGACGGGGAGGCGGCCGCGCTGCTCGGCGCGGTCGAGCGCCATCTCGACCGGTCCCCGGAGGGGGGGCGGCCCTGCCCGACGCCCCTCGGCGGGGAGAAGCCGCGGCACCGGCTCGCCGGTCCGAGCCTCGCCTCCGCCCCCGAGCGGCCGCGGCGCTGGATCACCGCGGTCCTCGTCGCGGCGGCGCTGACGCTGCCCTTCGCCACGCCCGCCGGCGGCCCCGGCCCGCGGGCCTCGCCCGGCGAGCCCGTGGAGGAGCGGCGTGCCGAGTGACCCCAGCGGGCCGGTCGCGGACTCCCGATCTACATCCCTCATCCTGAGGTGCCCGCGTCAGCGGGCCTCGAAGGATCCTCCAGGAATCGTGCGGGATCTGGAGGATCCTTCGAGGCCGACGCTGCGCGCCGGCACCTCAGGATGAGGGGGAGGATGGGAGAAGTCCGGCTACTGGCTGCCGGCCGATCCTTCCAGGGGCGCTCACAGCAGCGCGTTGCGCCGGTTGACCGCGATCTGGACCAGCCCGGCGCGGGACTCGACGCCGAGCTTCTTGCGCATGCTGGAACTGGCGTTGATCACCGTGCGGTAGCTCACCGCCATGGCGCCGGCGATGGCCTCGTACGATTTGCCCTGGCTCAGCAGCGACAGGATCTGCAATTCCCGCGCGCTCAGGGTGGCGAGCGGGGCCGGGCGGGCGCCGCGGTTCAGCATCGCCACGTCGGTGGCCAGCGCGTGCGGCAGGTAGCCCTGCCCGGCATGCACGGCGTCGAGGGCTTCGAGGAAGGCTTCCGAGCCGGCATCCTTGAGCACGAAGCCGAGCGCGCCGCTCTCCAGCGCCCGGGAGACGAGCACCGGGTCGGCATGCATGCTGAAGACGAGGATGCGCGCTCGCGGGTCCAGCGCCCGGATGCGGCGGATCAGCGACAGGCCGGACAGGCCGTCGTCGCGGAAGCTCAGGTCGGCCACGACGAGGGCGGGCCGGTGCCGGTGGAACAGGCGATAGCCCGAGACGATGTCGGCGGCCTCGTAGACTCTGGCGACGCCCGCGGCGTCCGCCAGGCGGCGCACGCCCTGCAGCACGATCGGGTGGTCGTCGACCACGAGCATCGTCTCCGGCCGCGCCGGCACGGGCCGGGCGGCCGCGCGTCCGTCGCTCACGGCTGTCCTCCCGACTGTTCTCCCAATTGTTCTCCCTGGGGCCGAGGCGGGTCGGGCGGCATTTCCGGCGCGGCGACGTCCGGCCGCTCCCGGGCTTCGAGGCGGGCGAGGGCGGCGGCGTGGTCGGCGCCCTGGGCGCGGGTGTTGTAGTAGTGCTGGCACATCTCGCCGTAGAGGCTCTTGTGGCGGCCCCGCACGGCCGCGATCGCACCGAGGCCGTCGATCAGGCCGCGATAGGATTCCGGCTTGCCGATCTCGGACAGCATCTGCCCGAGCTGCACCGTGCGGTTGGCGATCATGCGCTTGTCTTCCACGAAGGCGCTGCGCGCCCTGTCGAGGGATTCGCGGATGTCCCTGACCGCGGCGGCATCCGCGGGCAAGGGGTGCCCCGCCTCGCGGCCGGCGAGCCAGCGGGCCGGATCCGTGCCGTCGGTGGGCGAGAGCCAGTCCGGCAGGTGATCCTCCGCCGTCGAGGCGACGACGGTCCCCTCGTCGCCGCGGTCGGGCGCCGCGCTCGACGCCTCGCCGGCGGTCTCCGCGCCGCGGTCGCAGGCGCAGAGAATCAGCAGGATGGCGAGCCCGGCCGACAGGCCGGTAAGGCGACCGGCGGCACGCGCTCTCATCGCGGAGTATCCTTCGCTGCAGCGGCGACGGCGAGGCTGCGCGGACCCTCGGCGACGGGCACCTGGGCGACCTCCTTCAGCGTGGCGAGGTCGAGGACGGACACGGTGTCGGAGAACCAGTTCGCGACATAGGCCCGGCCGCCCTCGATCACGATGCCCTCGGGATAGCGGCCGACGCCGATGGTTGCCGCGATGCCGAGCGTGTCCGCGTCGAGAACGGTGACCGTGGCGGCGTGCTGGTTGGTCACGAGCACCCGCGCCCCGTCCGGGCTCACGGCGATGCCGTAGGGCATGGCGCCGGCCGGCACGGTGGCGACGGCCTTCAGCGCCTGCGTGTCGATCACGGTGAGGTCGTTGCTGCGCACGTTGCCGACATAGAGGCGGCGCTCGTCCGGGCTCAGCGCCAGGGCGAAGGGCGCGGTGCCGACGGGGATCGTCGCGAGCCGGGTCATCCGCGCGGTCTCGAACACGCTGACCTGATGGCTCTCCCGGTCGGCGACGTAGAGCCGTCCGGTGCGGTCGAGGGCGAGATGGGCCGGGTCGCGGCCGGTCTCGGCAGAGGCCTCGACCGTTCCGTCCGCGGCCGAGAGCCGATCGACGCGGTGGCCCGACCAGTCGGCGACGAACAGGGTGCCGCCGTCCGCCGAGGCGGCGAGGCCGAAGCCCTGGCCCTTGTAGGGGAGGCGGCGCAGCACCGCCCCGGTGGCCGCGTCGGCCACAGTGATCGCGTGCCCGTCCGGATGGCTGAGGAAGACCGATCCGCCGCCCGCCGCGACCGTCGCGGGGGCCCCCGCCACGGCGGCGCGGCCCGCGACCGCGCCCGCCTCGACGCGCGTCACCTGCGCGCCCTGCTGGCTCGCGACGTAGACGGGCGCGGCCTGCGCCGGCACGCCGGCGAGCGCGGAGGCGAGGATCAGCGCGGCGAGGGCGGGGCGGATCATTAGGCCGGATTCCTCATTTGGCCTTGCCGCCCTCCACGGCCGCCTTCAGGCCCTTCAGCCCGTCCGCGAAATACGCGTTCATCGCCGCCTTGCCGGCCTCGTCGCCGAGGTTTTCGGGGGGCTCGTTGCCGGTGTCGCCGCGGTAGAAGCGGCCCATCCACTCGACCTTGGAGCCGTCGCCCTCGGGGCTCACGGTGACCGTCGCCGAGTAGGAGGAGACCGGCAGCGCCTTCAGGTCCGGCTCGCCCATCCGGTAGGAATAGGTGCGCGCCTCCGGCTTGTACTCGTCAAGGCTCTCCTCGAGCCGGCCGCCGTTCTTGAAGGTGAGGGTGCGGGTGCCGCCGTCCTTGGTGCCGCTGCCTTCGGCCTTGGCGAGCGCCGGGTGCCACCGACCGATGCCGGCGAAGTCGCCGGCCACCCTCCACACCGCGTCCGGGCTCGCCTTGATCGTGATCGACTGGGAGACTTTTTGCGGGGTCGGGCCGTGGGCCAGTGCCGCGGTCGCCGCGAGCGCCAGCGGGAGGACGAGAAGGGACAGACGCATCATGAGGTCCTGCTTGCGGTGAAGGGGAGGGCGCGGGCGCGCAGCGCATCCGCGAGGAAGGCGGCGAGCGCCAGGGCGAGCGCCGCCGCGCCGAGGAGGGGACGCAGGTCGAGCCGGCCGGGCAGGGGCCGTGGGGTCGCGGCGGCGAGGAGGGGCGCGCGCAGGCTGTCCGGCCCGTCGAGATGGGCGTAGGCGAGGCCGGTCTGGGCGGCGAGCGCCTTCAGATGCGGCTCGCGCACCGAGGAGAGATGCTCCTCGCCCCGCGCCGCGCTGCCGCCGA
>NZ_BPRD01000268.1 GCF_022179745.1 Methylorubrum podarium | reverse complement strand
GAGAGGCCGGCCTGCACCTTGTCGTGCAGGCCGGGAGCGGAGGCGCAGCTGGAGCGAAGGTGAGGGGGCGGCTCAGGACGAGGCTTGTCCGACCAAGCCCCCTCACCCTCGGCTGCCGCCTCGCTTCATGCCCCGGCAAGGGGGCATGAAGCCCTCTCCCCGCAAGCGGGGCGAGGGGATGCACGGCAAGCCGGATTGCACGGGCGAAAAACTACCCGTCGAGTCGCTGCCCGAGCCGCCCGGCGAGATCCTGGATGAACTGGAACGCCGTGCGCCCCGAGCGCGAGCCGCGGGTGGTGGCCCATTCGAGCGCCTCGGCCCGCAGCCGGTCCGGCTCGATCGTCAAGGAATAGCGCTCCGCGTAGGCGCGGATCATCGCCAGATATTCGTCCTGGCTGCACTTGTGGAAGCCGAGCCAGAGGCCGAAGCGGTCGGAGAGCGAGACCTTCTCCTCCACCGCCTCGCCGGGATTGATCGCGGTGGAGCGCTCGTTCTCGACCATCTCGCGGGCGAGCAGGTGGCGCCGGTTCGAGGTCGCGTAGAACAGCACGTTGCCCGGCCGCCCCTCGATGCCGCCGTCGAGCGCGGTCTTGAGCGACTTGTAGGAGGTGTCGTCGGCGTCGAACGACAGGTCGTCGCAGAACACCAGCCAGCGATGGGGATCGTTGCGCAGCAGGCTCATCAGCTCGGGCAGCGCCTCGATGTCCTCGCGGTGGATCTCCACGAGCTTCATCGGCCGGCTGCCCTCGGGCCGGCGGGCGTTGATCTCCGCATGCGCCGCCTTGACGAGCGAGGACTTGCCCATGCCGCGCGCGCCCCAGAGCAGGGCGTTGTTGGCGGGCAGGCCGCGGGCGAAGCGCTCGGTGTTCTCCACCAGCGTGTCGCGGGCCCGGTCGATGCCGGTGAGGATGCCGATCTCCACCCGGTTGACCCGCGGCACCGGAATCAGCCGGCGCTCGGGCCCCCACAGGAAGGCGTCGGCGGCGCCGGTGTCCACCTTCGGGACGGCGGGCGGGGCCGCGCGCTCCAGGGCTGCGGCGATCCGCTCCAGGAGCGGGAGAAGGTCGGCGGGCGTCGGCTCTGCGGCCATGATGGCGTCCGGGGGCTTGTCCGGTTTCAGGGGAGAGCGCCTTTTAGGCGCAACGGGCGGAGAAGGGGAACCATCAGGCCGCGGCCCCTGATGCATCGTCCCGCCGTTGCTTTCGAGTCGCCCCTCGCTATAGTCCGCGCGCTTTTCGGCAGGCTCGTCGTCGCAAGGCTCGGCGCCGCCGGGCCTGACGGGCTGCATGCCTCGGATCAGGAGTTTTCGCGTTGATCACCCCCGCCTTCGCGCAAGGAGCCGGTGCCGGAAGCGGCGCGGACGTCGCGTTGCAATTCGTGCCCTTCGTCCTGATCTTCGTGATCATGTACTTCCTGATCCTGCGCCCGCAGCAGCGCCGGCTCAAGGATCACCAGAGCATGGTGAAGAACGTCCGCCGGGAGGACACCATCGTGACCACCGGCGGGCTCGTCGGCCGGGTCACCAAGGTCGCCGACGACGCCTCCGAGATCGAGGTCGAGATCGCCCCGAACGTGCGCGTGAAGGTGGTGCGCACAATGATCTCCGAGGTTCGCGTCAAGGGCGCCCCGGTCAAGGCCTCCTGAGCGTCTTCGACGAGACTCCCGCCGCGCCGTCGTCGCTCGAGCGAGACCGGTGAGCGACCGGGAGCTTCGCGAGGCCTTCCGAGGCGCCACACGCGTGTGCCGGCCGTGAACGGCCGGCACCCATGACAAAAAAAGTCGGAACCGGGCGGATGCTGCGCTTCTCGAGAACCAAGATCGTCGCGACGCTCGCCGTCATCCTGATCGGCCTGAGCCTGGCCGTCCCGAGCTTCATCCCGGCCGACAGCCGCAAGGCCTTCATGGCCTCGCTGCCGTCGTGGTTCCCGAGCTGGATCATCCCGCAACGGGCGATCGTGCTCGGCCTCGACCTCCAGGGCGGCTCGCAGATCCTGCTGGAGATCGACCAGCCGGACCTCGTCCGCTCGATGGTCACGGGCCTGCGCGACGACGTGCGCCGCATCCTGCGCGAGGCCTCCGTCTCGCCCGAGGGCGGCATCCGCGTGATCAACCGCGGCGTGGAGCTGCGCATCCCCGACGCGGCGGCCCGCGCCAAGGTGATGCCGAAGCTGCGCGAGCTCGCCCAGCCGATCAACAACCCGCTGGCCGCCGGCGGCCAGACCCTGACGGTCAACGAGTCCGAGAACGGCACGATCCAGCTCGTCCTCACCGATGCCGGCGTCAACGACCGCACCCGCCGCGCCGTGAGCCAGGCGATCGAGGTCGTGCGCAAGCGCATCGATTTCGGCGGCACCAAGGAGCCGTCGATCCAGCAGCAGGGTTCGGACCGCATCCTCGTCCAGGTGCCGGGCCTGCAGAACCCGCAGGAGCTGGAGGACCAGCTCGGCAAGACCGCCAAGCTCGAATTCCGCATGATCGCCGATTCGCCCTCGGGCGACGTCGATCTGCTGACCTCGAAGGACGAGGGCGGCGCCAAGGTGCCGGTGGAGCGGCGCGTCATGGCCGACGGCAGCGACCTCACCGACGCCCAGCCCGCCTTCGACCCGCAGACCCACGAGCCGATGGTGAGCTTCAAGTTCAACCTGCGCGGCGCCCAGCGCTTCGGTCAGGCGACCTCGGAGAATGTCGGCCGGCGCATGGCGATCGTGCTCGACGGCGTGGTGCAGTCGGCCCCCGTGATCCGCTCGGCGATCACCGGCGGCTCGGGCCAGATCACCGGCAACTTCACCGTCAAGGACGCCAACGACCTCTCGATCCTGCTGCGGGCGGGCGCGCTGCCGGCCAAGCTCACCGTCGTCGAGCGCCGCGTGGTCGGCCCCGGCCTCGGCCGCGACTCGATCGAGGCCGGCAAGATGGCGACGCTGGTGGCCGCCGGCCTCGTCATCGCCTTCATGTTCGCGACCTACGGCACCTTCGGCTTCATCGCCAACATCGCGCTGATCGTCCATGTCGGCCTGATCCTCGGCCTGATGTCGGTGCTGGAGGCGACGATGACGCTGCCCGGCATCGCCGGCATCGTGCTCACCATCGGCACCGCGGTCGATTCGAACGTGCTGATCTACGAGCGCATGCGCGAGGAGGCGCGCTCCGGCCGTTCCCTGGTCTCGGCGCTCCAGGCCGGCTTCGACCGGGCGTTCGCCACCATCATCGATTCGAACTCGACCATGGCGATCGCCGCCCTGCTCCTGTTCTTCATGGGCTCGGGCCCGGTGAAGGGCTTCGCCGTGGTGTTCATCCTCGGCATCCTCACCACGGTCATCACCGCCGTGACGCTGACGCGCATGATGATCGCGGTGTGGTACAACTGGTTCCGGCCGAAGGCCCTGCCGTTCTGACGAACCCCGTTCGGGGATGACGCGCGGCCCGTCTGACGCGGGCCGCGAGACCGCTTCGCAAGGCTCAAGGCCCCGTGCGCCGCGCCTTCATGATCTGAGACCGACCATGCGCCTGCTCCGCCTCTGGCCCGACGAATCGCATTTCGACTTCATGCGGTTCCGGCGCGTCACCTTCCCGCTCTCGGCGGTGATGTCGGTCGTCACCCTCGTGCTGTTCCTCACGGTCGGGCTCAATTTCGGCATCGACTTCAAGGGCGGCACCCTGGTCGAGCTGCAGGCCAAGGCCGGCCACACGGCGGACGTCGCCGAGATCCGCCACACCGCCAACGGCTTCGGCTTCGGCGAGACCGAGGTGCAGGAGCTCGGCGGCCAGGGGCAGGTGCTGGTGCGCTTCCCGCTCCAGCCCGGCGAGCAGGGCCAGACCGCGGTGATGCAGAAGGCGCACGCCGCCTTCGACGCCGGCTACGATTTCCGCCGCACCGAGACGGTGGGCCCGCGCGTCTCGGGCGAGCTGGTGCAGTCCGGCACGGTCGGCGTCGTGCTCTCAGTGCTCGCCGTGCTGCTCTACCTGTGGTTCCGGTTCGAGCGCGAGCTGGCGCTCGGCGCCATCGTCGGCACCCTGCACGACATCGTGCTCACGGTCGGCGTGTTCATCATCACCCGCATCGAGTTCAACATGACCTCGATCGCTGCGATCCTGACGATCGTCGGCTACTCGCTCAACGAGACGGTGGTGGTGTTCGACCGCACCCGCGAACTGATGCGCCGCTACAAGACGATTCCGGTGGTCGAGCTCCTGAACCTCTCGATCAACTCCACCATGTCGCGCACGGTGATGACCTCGCTCTCCACCACCCTGTCGCTCGTGGCGCTGGTGCTGTTCGGCGGCGAGGCGATCAAGGGATTTGCCGTGGTGATGCTCTGCGGCGTGGTGATCTGCACCTACTCGGCGATCTTCGTCTCGACGCCGGCGCTGATCTATATCGGCCTGCGCCTGTCGGGCTCGAAGGCGTCGCATCGCGAGGCCGGCGTGCCTCAGGCGGCCGAGTAAGTGTCTCCCGCCGAACGCCCGCGGCCCCGTCGCAGCCGAGGGGAAGCGGCCGGCGACCGGGCGTCCGACATCGTCCGGTACGGGATGAGGGGAGGCGCGGCGTGAGCGAGGGACGGGTACCG
Organism: Methylorubrum podarium; assembly: GCF_022179745.1. Lineage (GTDB taxonomy): Bacteria > Pseudomonadota > Alphaproteobacteria > Rhizobiales > Beijerinckiaceae > Methylobacterium > Methylobacterium podarium. Next base: position 3,805 of record NZ_BPRD01000268.1, on the reverse strand, counting down.
GGTCAGATCCACGACGGCTTCCTGCCCGGCCGCCACGGCATCGACGCCTACGGCAATGGCGGCTTCCGCTTCGGGCAGATGTCCCATCGCGGCTCGATCCTGCTGCTGCCCTCGGGCATCCGCGCCTGGGACGTGAGCGCCCCGTCCGCCATCGACGGGCCGAGCCTCGCGCCGGTGATCGCCGAGGCCGAGGGGATCGAACTGCTCCTGATCGGCACCGGCGCCGACATCGTGTTCCTGCCCGACGCGTTGCGCCAGCGCCTGAAGGCCGCGGGCATCGGCGTCGATGCCATGCAGACGGGGGCGGCGGCGCGCACCTACAACATCCTGATGGCCGAGAACCGCAAGGTCGCGGCCGCGCTGATCGCCGTCACCTGAGTTCCAGAACGCCGCATGAGCCCCGCTCCATGACGCGCCCCGAGACCCGAACCGAGACGAGCCCGGAGGCCGGCAACGGCGGCCTCGCCTTCGCCTTCCGGCACTGCGAGGAGCTGGTGCGCGAGGGCGACCCGGACCGCTACTTCGCCGCCCTGTTCGCGCCCGCCGCCTTCCGCCCGCACCTCTTCGCGCTCGCCGCCTTCAGCCTGACCATCGCCCGCGTCCGCGAGGCGGCCTCGAACCCGATGGCCGGCGAGATCCGCCTGCAATGGTGGCGCGACGCGCTCCAGGGCGAGGCGCGGGGCGACGTGCGCGCCAACCCCGTCGCCGCGGCGCTCGAGGACGCGATCGTCGTGCGCCGCCTCGGACGCCAGCCCTTCGTCGACCTGATCGATGCCCGGGTCTTCGACCTCTACGACGACCCGATGCCGCGGGTGAACGACCTGGAGGGTTATTGCGGCGAGACCGCCTCGTCGCTGATCCGCCTCTCCGGCCTCGTGCTCGCGGAGGGAGCCGAGCCCGGCGGCGCGGCGGCGGCCGGCCATGCGGGCGTCGCCTACGGCATCACCGGCCTGCTGCGGTCGCTGCCCTGGCACGCGCGCCAGGGACAGGTCTACCTGCCGGGCGACCTGCTGCGCCAGAACGGCGTCACCCGCGAGGACATCGTCTCGGGCCGCGGCGGACCGGGCCTCGTGCGCAGCTGCGCCGAGCTGCGGGCGCTGGCGCGCCGCCATCTCGCCGCCTGCGAGGCGGCCCGCGCCACCATCGCCCCCGCCGCCCGGCCGGCCTTCCTGCCGACGGCTTTGGTGGAGCCCTATCTCGCGGCGATGGAGCGCCCCGGCTACGATCCGCTCAACAGCGTGATCGAGATCGCCCGCTGGCGCCGCCTGTGGCGGCTGTGGCGGGCGGCGCGCATGGGGCGGTGACGTCCCCTCCATTCGCTTCTTCATTGCGCCGTCCCCCCTCCCTGCAATAGGCCAGGGGGACGGCGCATTCTTGACAAATGATAATCTTTTTATGGCATCTTTACATTCGTTAGTCCAATATCGCGCTGGACGGCTACGGGGCCAGCGATGAGTTTGAAGATCAAAGGCACATTGTTCACCTTGATCGGCGGACTATCGATTGCAATCGTCGTCCAAGGCGTCGTCGCGACATCGCAGTTGCGGACCGTCAGGGACAGGGCGAGCGAACTGTCCGAAAACTGGATGCCGAGTGTGCGCGAACTCGGCGAATTGAAATACAGGATCACGCGTCTGCGTCTCGTGGATGCGCGCTTCGTCACGGCGGTCGAACCTGTCGCGGAGCTGGACAAGATCTCGGAGCAGCGCCTTGCCGAAGCCGCCCGGACGGCTGATCGCTACGCGTCGCTGATTGCGAGCGATGAAGAGCGAAACCTCTGGGATGCGTATCGCCGGTCCTGGTCCGACTATCTCGGTGTGCGGACCCAGCTCAAGGCCGCCGCCTACGACAACGACCACAAGCGGATGAGGGAGCTTTTCGCCGCCTCGCGCGCCTCCTTCGATGCCGCCCTGAAGCAGCTCGATGAGGACACCGCGCTCAACATCAAGGGTGGGGACCAGTCCAAGGCTGACGCAGAGAGCGCCTACGGACATGCGATCCGGATGTCGGTTGTGCTCTGCTGTGTCGCCCTCGCGATCGCCCTGGCCGGCTTGGCCTTCGTCATTCTCGGATTGACGCGCCCGCTCGATCGCTTGATCGGCCGGATGCGGCGGCTGGCGGAGGGTGACGCGGAGACGGATGTTCCCCACCTCGATCGGACCAACGAGATCGGTGCCATCGCCGGTGCGGTCGAGGCGTCGCGGGTCAATCTGATCCGGACCCGCCGCCTGGAAGAGGAAACCGAGCAGGCCCGCGCCTCGGCCGCGGAGCAGCGCAAGGCCGGCATGCGCCAGATGGCGGACGGGTTCGAAGCGGCAGTGGGCAGCATCGTCGGGATGGTGTCCTCGTCCGCCACCGAGCTTCGCGCCACCGCCGAGCAACTCACATCCACCGCCGCTCAGACGGCGTCCCGCTCGGTCTCCGTCGCGGCCTCCGCCGAGGAAGCATCCTCGACCGTCGGAGCGGCGGCCGCCGCAGCCGAGGAGCTGGGCGCCTCGGTTCGCGAGATCGGGCGCCAAGTGCAGGGCTCGGCCGAACTGGCTCAGATGGCGGTCGCCGAGGCCGACAAGACGGCGGGTCTCGTTCAGACGCTGAAGCTCACCTCCGCCAAGATCGGCGACATGGTCGGGCTCATCTCCAACATCGCCTCGCAGACGAATCTGCTGGCGCTCAACGCGACGATCGAGGCGGCGCGCGCGGGCGAGGCGGGCCGGGGCTTTGCCGTGGTGGCGACGGAGGTGAAGGAACTCGCCGGCCAGACGGCGCGCGCCACGGACGAGATCGCCGGGCAGATCGGGGCGATCCAGGGCGCGACCGATCAGGCGGTCATCGCCATCAGCGGCATCACCAGCCGCATCCGCGACATCGACAGCACGGCCGCCAGCATCGCGGCGGCGGTCGAGCAGCAGAGTGCGGCGACGCAGGAGATCGTGCGCAACGTGGCCCAGGCCGCGAGCGGCACGAACGAGGTCACCTCCAGCGTCACCGGTGTGGCGCAGGCTTCCGAGGAAACCGGGAACGCGGCCAGCCATCTGCTGTCGGCAGCGTCCGAACTGTCGCAGCAGTCAGAGCACCTCAATACGGAGGTCTCCCGTTTCCTTCAGACCGTGCGCACCGCCTGAGGCCGCGCGAGAAACCGCACGACCTCAGGCGAATGCTGTCGTGCGACCGCCTGGATCGACGCACGATCGGATCGGCCGAGGAGGGTCGCCTCAGCGCGCCTTCTTCGTCAGCTTCTGCGCGATCTCGAACATCTCCTCCGGCGCGTAGTCGGGCGCGAAGGCCGAGGGGATGCCGGTGAGCTGGTGGATCTTGCCGCCGTCGGGCATGCCCTCGACGACCTCCAGTTCACCCGGCGGATCGCCCGGCAGCGCGTGCTCGCCGCTGTTCCAGATCCCGGCGATGTCCCGGTAATCGTTCGGGCTCCAGGTGTAGAGCCGGCGGTGCGAGCCCTCCTGCAGGTACTTCTGGCACTCGGGGATCTTGTCGAGGTTGATATTCGGCGTCGGCAGGAACTTGTCGAGATCGACGCCGGTGATCTGCTTGAGCGCCAGCGCGTAGGCGTGGGCGTGGACCGAGCCACGCACCAGCAAGTAGCCGCAGACCTCGCGCCCCGTCGGGTCGGACAGGGTCTCGTAGACGCGCAGCTTGTGCAGGCGCGCGCCGCATTCGAGGTGGAAGTTGTGCAGGAGATCGACGACGACGTTGCCCGTCGAGGTGATGAAGTCGTTGTTCCAGGAGGCGCCGTTGCTGTTGATCGGCGCCGCGCCGCGGCCTTCCTCTCGAACGGCGGCGGCGCGGCGCC
>NZ_BPRD01000267.1 GCF_022179745.1 Methylorubrum podarium | reverse complement strand
CCGCTCCGATCGGAGCGGGAACCGGATCACAGGGCGATGCGCAGCGGCTCGGCACTGAGACGCACCGCGCCCGCGCGGCGTCCGGTCTAGCTCACCGCGTAGTGGAACGCCGCCTCGCGGCTCCGGAAATAGCCCCCGCCGAGGCCGTGGCTTTCCAGGGCGACCCAGCGGCCCTGCCCGTCCTGGCCGACGACGTAGCTGGGCAGGCTGTTGCCCGCATCTGTTCCGGCCTCCGCGGGTTCGGCGGCCGGGGAAAGTTGGTGCAAGGGGGACATGATCAGATCGGGTGGCGCGGTCCGGTGAGGTGAACCGCGGCAGAAACCTGGGCCTTGGCCCGTGAGGATTCGAGAGCGGGGAAGGGGCCGGGGCATAAACGTCTCATCAGGAAAAGACCACCCCGCAAAGCCCCCCGCACGGCGAGGCCGGCGGCGGGCATGAAAAAGGGCCGCGCCGCCCTCTCGGGCGGCCGGCCCTCGGGTCGTCGCCGCGCAGCGGGACTACTTGCGCAGGATCTTTGTCACGAGGCGGCCGATCGGGCTGCTCGAATCGGCGTTGCGGTCGTCGCGGGCGACGGCGCGGTCGTCGGTGCCGAGGATCTTGGTGACGATGCGTCCGATGAGGCTCATGGTTCGTGCTCCTTCGTCGTGGGACCGGGACAACGGTGCAGCTTCGACAGAGATAACGGATGCCGCCTGGGCGGCGTTCCGTGCCGCGCGATCGATCCTCAGCCCGCGCGTCCCCGCAGGAGGCTTCGCACCACCGGCACCGCGTAGATCGCGAAGAGCAGGCTCATGGCGACGGCGAAGCCCTGGGGCGGGGCGAGGTCCATGCCGCCGCCGATGAGCGGCGGCCCGAGCATCAGCCCGGCATTGTAGAGCATCACGAAGGCGGCGTTGGCGCCGGCCAGATCCGGCCCGCGCAAGCTGGATCCGAGATGGGCGAGGCCCACCGTGTAGAGCGTGCCGACGATCCCGCCCCAGGCGAAGAGCAGGGCGGTGAGCCCCGGCAGGGAGGCCGAGGCCGCCGGGATCAGCGCGGCCCCGAGCGCCCCCGCGAGGCTGGCGCCGAGCAGGACGAGGCGACGGTCCACCCGGTCGGCGAGGAGGCCGACGGGGATCTGGAACAGCACGTTGCCGAGC